>NZ_JBFULD010000444.1:0-2688 GCF_056400505.1 Terrabacter sp. P5_B1 | reverse complement strand
GTGGACAGGGGTGCCGTGATCGTCGCACTCGCGTGCGCGCACTCGTCGGCGGTCACGAGCAGCGCGCCGTCGCCGCCGAGGCTGACCGCGACGAGGTCGATGCCGTCGGCGACGAGCTCCCGGGCTGCGTCGCGGACGTGGGCCAGGGTGGGCAGGTCGTGGTCGACGAGCTCGGCGAGCTCCTCGTGGTTGGGCTTGATGAGATGCGGCCTCGCCGCCACGGCCGCCGCGAACGGGGCGCCGGACGAGTCGATGGCGATGCGTCCGCCCCGCTCGCGCACCCGGGTCACGAGGGCGGCATACAGGTCCGTCGGTGCCCCCGGGGGCAGGCTGCCGCAGCCGACGACCCAGTCGGCGCTCTCGGCCCCGTCGGCACGCTCGAGCGTCGTGGCGAGCAGCGCCTCGACCTCGGCGGACGACAGGTCGGGGCCGGGCTCGTTGAGCTTCGTCGTCGTGCCGCCTGGCTCGAGGACGCTGATGTTCATCCGGACCGAGCCGCGCACCGGCACGGACGCGTAGGCGACCCCGGCGGCGCCGAGCAGGTCCTCGAGCAAGTGGCCTTCGGGTCCGCCGCTCGGCAGCACCGCCACCGTCGCGTCGCCCTGGGCTGCCAGCGCGCGAGCGACGTTGACGCCCTTGCCGCCCGGGTCGATGCGGCTGCTGCGGGCCCGGTGGACCTCGCCGCGACGCAGCGCGTCGATGAGGACGGCGCGGTCGATGCTCGGGTTGGGCGTGAGCGTGACGATCATGCGGTCACCACTTCCGGTCCGGCCGCACGGATCTCGGCGGCGACGTCGTCGTCGAGGTCGGTGTCGGTGATGACGACGTCGACGTCGGCGAGCTGGGCGAATCGGTGCAGGTGGTCGTCCCCGGCCTTGCTCGAGTCGGTGAGGACCACGCACTTGCGGGCGGCGCCGACCATGGCGCGCTTCACGAGGGACTCGGACTGGTCGGGCGTCGTCAGGCCGCGGGCGATGGAGAGGCCGTTGGTGCCGATGATCGCGACGTCGACGACGACGTCCGAGAGGGCGCCGGTGGCCCAGTCTCCGACGGCCGCCCCGGTCGTGCCGCGGACGCGCCCGCCGAGGAGGTAGAGCGAGATGCCGGGGTGCGTGGACAGGACGGTCGCGGCGGCGAGGCTGTTGGTCAGGACCGTGAGGTCGAGGTCGGGCGGCAGCATCTCGGCGACGGCCAGCGTGGTCGAGCCGGCGTCGAGGATGATGCTGCCGCCGCTGGGCAGCTCGTCCAGGGCGCGGGCCGCGATGCGGCGCTTGACGTCGGCGAGGCGGCCGGAGCGGGTGGCGAGCGTCGGCTCGACCTCGAGGCGCTCGACGGGGATGGCACCCCCGTGCACCCGGCGCAGGGAGCCGCGGCGCTCGAGGGCGGTGAGGTCGCGGCGGACGGTCTCGGCGGCGACCCCGAGGGAGTCGGCGAGCGCGGCGACCTCCACCCGGCCGGCACGACGTGCCTCGGCGATGATGCGCTGCTGCCGCTCCGCTGCGTACATCGGACTCCCTCGTCCTGGTGGTCTGCGTCGTGGCCCCTTCGGGCCGTGACACAAGGAAACCACCGGCTCGGCGCCAAGTAAATAGATTCGGGCACCCGTTTTTGTGGGTTTGAATCCGAAATGGCCCGAACCGGGCGAACCGGACCTGCGCGGATCCGAGCGGCGGCGAGGCCCGCGGCATACAGTTCGGCCATGCAGAGCAGCACCTTCACCCTGGCCACCGCCGACGGCACCGACGTCTTCGTCAACCGCTGGCTGCCCGACGGAGACGCCCGGGGAGTCGTGCAGATCCTGCACGGGATGGCCGAGCACTCGAGCCGCTACGCGCGCTTCGCCCAGCGCCTCACGGACCACGGGTATGCCGTCTACGGCTCCGACCACCGAGGGCACGGTCGCACGTCCGGGACCCGCGCCAGCTTCGCCGCCAAGAACGGGTGGCAGAGCGTGCTCGACGACCTGCGCGCCGTGACCGACCGGGCGCGCGAGGAGCACCCGGGCCTGCCGGTCTTCCTCGTCGGCCACAGCATGGGCTCGTTCCTCGCCCGGGCGTATGCCGCCCAGCACGGGTCCGAGCTCGCCGGCATCGTCCTGACCGGCACCGCCGGCGGCGCCGGGGCCCTCGGCAAGGTCGGCGTCTTCCTCGCGGCGACCCAGGCGCGCCTGCGCGGGCACACCCACACGAGCGGGCTCTTGAACACCCTGACCTTCGGTCAGTACAACTCGGCCTTCAAACCGACGCGCACCGAGTTCGACTGGCTCTCGCGGGATCCCGCCGAGGTCGACAAGTACGTCAACGACCCCGACTGCGGGTTCGTCTTCAGCGCCGGGGCTTTCACCGACGTCCTCAAGGGCCTGGCCGAGGTCAACACCGACCAGCTCGCCTCCCGCGTGCCCAAGGACCTGCCGGTGCACCTCGCGTCGGGTGACATGGACCCGGTCGGCGCCAACGGCAAGGGCGTGCGCCAGGTCGCCGACCAGCTGCGCCGCGCCGGCGTCCAGGACGTCACGCTGACCCTGTGGCCCGAGGCCCGTCACGAGATCCTCAACGAGACGAACCGCGACGAGGTCGAGATCGAGATCGTCGACTGGCTCGACGCCCACCTCGTCCCCGCCGCCGCCTGAGCGCTGACGCGATCGTCAGCTTCGCGCGTTCCACGTCAGTGCTGCGCCCCGTGCAGCAG
>NZ_JBFULD010000443.1:0-2701 GCF_056400505.1 Terrabacter sp. P5_B1 | reverse complement strand
CTCTGATCGTGGTCGCGCCGCCGGAGGCCCGGCCGCGCGACCACGCTCAGGGGTCGATCCTCACAGGTCGTGACGCGCGGGCAACCGCCCCGACTCCACGGCAGCCGCGAGCGCGGCGTGGTCACGGTCGTTCTGGTCGGCGTAGGCCACCGCGAACTCCGCCACCGCCTCGTCGAAGTCCGCTCCGGGCTCGCCTGCCTGCCCGTCCCCTGAGCCGACGCCCGGCGACCGGGCGCCGAGGTAGAGCGCGATGTCCCGCGGGTCACCTGAGCGGGCATGGGCCCGAGCGAGCGTCCACGCACACACCTGACCGAGCACCGCCAGTGTCGCCTCGTCAAGTGTCTCGATCTCGAAGCCGCCCTTCATGTCGCGGAACTGGCGCACGTAGAAGTCGCGCTCCACGCCGTCGATGCCGGTGACGTGCTGCCACCCGAGGAGGATGTCGCTGCTTGCCTGCATGAGGCGCTGGCCCTCGACGACGCGGCGACCCTGGTTGTCCAGCGACGGCCAGGGCTGGTGAGCCCCCAGGACCGACTCGACGGCCTCCTTGGCCTGGAGCAGCAGGGGGTTGCCCAGCTCGTCGACGAGGAGCAGGAGCCAGGCACGCGTTCCGACCGACCCGACGCCGACCGCCTTGCGGGCCATGTCGACGACCTGAAAGCGGTCGATGAGAACGCGGCGATCGGGCTGGAGGCTGGTGCGGTACTGCGCGAGGAGCGCGTCCATGAGGGTCGTCAGGTCGTCGGCCACCTCAGGCGCGAGCTCCCGCACCGGCACGAGGATCGGCGGGTCGCTGACGAAACGCTGCTGGCCGAACTCGGATTTCGTCAGCTTCGTCACCGCGTGGGCCGCATCCCGTCCACGCGACTTGGTGATGACCTTGCGGCTGGCCGACCTCGCGGCCTTCGGCAGTGCCGCCGTCAGGCGCGGCAACCCCGGTTGCACCTCGGCGCGGGCGTACCAGACCTCGAGGGCCGGCTGGGCGGCGAACTCGGCCATCGCCTGACGGTAGGCGCGCACGGTTCCCGCGGTCAGCGCTCGCCGTTGCTTGCGACGCAACCCGTTCCCACGACCGGCGATCTCGAGACTGGCCGCGAGCCGCTTGACGTCCCAGTCGAACGGTCCGGGCCAGGTCTCGTCGAAGTCGTTGAGGTCGAAGACCTGCTTGCGTTCCGGCGTCGCGAAGAGCCCGAAGTTGGACACGTGCGCGTCGCCGCACAGCTGGACCGTCAGGCCGGTGCTGCCACTCGCCGCGAGGTCGGYCGCCATCACCGCCGCGGCCCCCCGGTAGAACGCGAAGGGCGATGCGAGCATCCTGCCGTAGCGGATGGGAAGCAGTTCCGGCACGCGGCTGCGTCCCTGCTCCTCGAGGATCGCGAGAGGGTCTCGACCAGCCCACGGCGCCAGCTCCGCGTGCGCGGCGACCGGCATACGTTCGGTGGCCGCACGGACGCGCTCGGCGCGGGCGGCCCCGACCTCCGGGACCATGCCCTCAGCGGCGGCGTTCACCGGACTGCCCGCCCGGACATCAGGCCAGCGCCTTCGCCTTGAGCGAGGTGAACTCCTCGGTGGAGATCGCACCCGAGTCCAGCAGCTCCTTGGCCTTGGCGATCTGCTCCGAGGCCGAGGGACCCGTGCCGGCCACCGACCGGACGTAGTCCTCCTGCGCCGCGCGGGCCTCCTCGTACTTCTTCGCCGCCCGCTCGTTCATGCCACGACCACGGACGATGAGGTAGACGACCGCCGTGATGAAGGTGAAGAACACGAGGCAGATGACCCAGACCGCCTTCATCACACCGGAGACCTCGGGGTCGCGGAAGAGGTCGGCGACGATCGAGAACAGCACCATGAGGTACGTCGCAAATGCGAAGAAGACGATGATGAACCAGATGATGTCCCAGAACGACATGTCAGGACGACCTTTCTGTAGGGCAGCGACCCAGACGGGTGTGCTCACAGCCATCGTCTGGTCACCCATCGCGCGCGGCATCATCCCCACGGGGTGACTGTGCCTCCCGACGCGTCAGCGGTACTCGGGGTTGTGCCACCCGAAGCGCTCACCCGAGTTCCAGACGGAGCGCACGTTGCCGTATGCCGGCACGCCGCCCGCGTCGTGCAGCATCCTCGCGAGGTGCATGAGGTTCCACGTCATGAAGGTCGTGTTGCGGTTGGTGAAGTCGTTCTCCGGCCCGCCGCTGCCCGGGTCGAGGTAGCTCGGCCCGGGGCCGGCCTCGCCGATCCACCCGGCGTCGGCGTTGGGCGGGATGGTGTAGCCGACGTGCTGGAGGCTGTAGAGGACGTTCTGGGCGCAGTGCTTGATGCCGTCCTCGTTGCCGGTGATGAGGCAGCCGGCGACCCTGCCGTAGAAGAGGTACTGTCCCTGGTCGTTGAGCATCCCGCTCAGCGAGTAGATCCGCTCGATGAGGCGCTTGGTGACGCTCGAGTTGTCACCCAGCCAGATCGGGCCGGCGACGACGAGGATCTGGCTGTCGAGGATGCCCGGGTAGAGATCCGGCCATGCGTCGGTCTCCCAGCCGTGCTCGCGCATGTCGGGGTAGACGCCCGTCGCGACGTCGTGGTCGACGAGACGAATCTCCTCGACGGTCACGCCGTGCTCGCGCATGATCGCAGCGCTCGCGTCGACGAGTCCCTGGGTGTGGCTCACCTCGGGGCTCTTCTTGAGGGTGCAGTTCACGTAGGT
>NZ_JBFULD010000442.1:0-2711 GCF_056400505.1 Terrabacter sp. P5_B1 | reverse complement strand
CTCGACGGCAGAGGGGCGACCATTCGTGGCCTCTCGACGGTGGGGGGGAACAGGTGAGCTCGGCCGGGGCCGGGGCAGGGGCCGCGCGGCCGTCTCGCGCCGGCTCAGGCGACCGGTCGAGCCAAACCGCGTCGCCCGGTCCGTCGGTGTCTCGATACCCTTGCCGAGCCGCACCGTGCGGCGCCACCCGACCTGTCGTCTGTCGACAGGTCCTGTCGAACGAGGAGCACCAACCGTGTCTGCACAGATCACCGTCACCGTCGCCGGAAGCGAGCGATCGGTCGCGGAGCAGACGACGGCGGGTGAGCTCCTCGAGGGTGACCGCTCCGTCGTCGTCGCGCGCGTCAACGGTCAGCTCCGCGACCTCTTCCACGTCGTCGCCGATGGCGACGTCGTCGAGCCGGTGACCGTCGACAGCGAGGACGRCCTCGCCGTGCTGCGGCACTCGACCGCCCACGTGCTCGCGCAGGCCGTCCAGCAGCTCCACGTCGACGCCAAGCTCGGCATCGGCCCGCCCGTCCGGGACGGCTTCTACTACGACTTCGACGTCGAGAACCCCTTCCACCCCGATGACCTCAAGGCCCTCGAGAAGGCCATGCAGAAGATCATCAACGAGGGCCAGACCTTCGTGCGTCGCGTCGTGACCGACGCCGATGCCCTCGAGGAGCTCAAGGACGAGCCGTACAAGTGCGAGCTCGTCGGCCTCAAGGGCGGCAACGCCGAGGAGGCAGCCGAGGGCGCGGCCGTCGAGGTCGGCGCCGGCGAGCTGACGATCTACGACAACGTCCGCCGTGACGGCACCCGCGCCTGGGGCGACCTCTGCCGGGGCCCGCACATCCCGAGCACCAAGCTCATCGGCAACGCCTTCAAGCTGATGCGGGTGGCCGCCGCCTACTGGCGCGGCTCGGAGAAGAACCCGCAGCTCCAGCGCATCTACGGCACCGCGTGGCCCACCAAGGACGACCTCAAGGCCTACCTCGAGCGGCTCGCCGAGGCCGAGCGACGCGACCACCGTCGCCTCGGAGCCGAGCTCGACCTCTTCTCGTTCCCGACCGAGCTGGGCCCGGGCCTGCCCGTCTTCCACCCGAAGGGCGGCGTGATCAAGCGCGAGATGGAGGACTACGTCCGCGCCCGGCACATCGAGGAGGGCTTCCAGTACGTCGGCACGCCGCACATCTCCAAGGAGGAGCTCTTCTACACCTCGGGGCACCTGCCGTACTACTCGCAGGGCATGTTCCCGCCCATGGACGTCGACGGCCAGCACTACCGCCTCAAGGCGATGAGCTGCCCGATGCACAACCTCATCTACAAGTCCCGGCAGCGCTCCTACCGCGAGCTGCCCCTGCGCCTGTTCGAGTTCGGCACCGTCTACCGCGACGAGAAGTCGGGCGTGCTCCAGGGCCTGACCCGGGTGCGGATGATCACCCAGGACGACTCCCACTCCTACGTCACCAAGGAGGAGGCCGCCGGCGAGGTCAAGCACCTGCTCGACTTCGTCCTGGGCCTGCTCAAGGACTTCGGGCTCGACGACTACTACCTCGAGCTCTCGACGCGCGACGACGCCAAGGACAAGTTCATCGGCAGCGACGAGCAGTGGGCGGCCGCGACGAAGGTCCTCGAGGAGGTCGCGACGGCCTCCGGCCTCGAGCTCGTGCCCGACCCGGGCGGCGCCGCGTACTACGGCCCGAAGATCTCGGTCCAGGCCCGCGACGCCATCGGGCGCACCTGGCAGATGTCGACGATCCAGTACGACTTCAACCAGCCCGAGCGCTTCGGCCTCGAGTACCAGGCCGCCGACGGCAGCCGTGAGCAGCCGGTCATGATCCACTCGGCGAAGTTCGGCTCCATCGAGCGCTTCATCGGCGTGCTCACCGAGCACTACGCGGGTGCGTTCCCGGTGTGGCTCAGCCCGGTGCAGGTCCTCGGTGTCCCTGTCGCCGAGGACTACGCCGACTACCTCAGCGACGTCCTGAACCGCTTGCGCGGCAAGGGAGTTCGCGTCGAGCTCGACGACAGCGACGACCGCTTCCCCAAGAAGATCCGCAACGCGAGCAAGTCGAAGGTGCCGTTCACGCTCATCGCCGGCGAGGAGGACCGCGCCGCCGGCGCGGTGTCCTTCCGCTACCGCGACGGTTCCCAGAAGAACGGCGTCCCGGTCGACGACGCGATCGCCGAGATCCGGGCCGCCATCGAGACCCGCGCCCAGGTCTGAGACCGCAGGACCACCGACGGCGTATGCCGTGTGGTGACGAGGCTGTTCGGCGTGGCCCGCCCACGGGGGGTGGGCGGGCCACGCCAAGAGCTCCAGTGGCCGGGGGGTGTCACTGGGTCACGGGCGCCTGCCCCAACAGCGGAGCACGGGCTGGCGCCGACGTCCACGGTGCCACCGGCGACTGGACGTACCCTGCACCCCAGCCCCCAAGAGCGTCAGACTCCACCTGACCGCGGGGGTGGGTTGACGGCATACGTCCTTGTCGTCCGATGTCGCGCGGCCATCGGACCGTTTCGAGGTGTATGCCGTGTCGCTCCGCTGAGCTGCCGGGCCGAGCACGTGTGCCGTTTCGAGCGGCCCGGTCGCCGGCCCACCAATTTGCCGAAAGTGCTTGCGCGAGGGAGCAGTCGGGGATACAAATGAAGAGCCGAACCGCTCCGGCGGATCGGATTCCGAATCGCCTCGGCGATGAAGAAGAGGAAGGCCCGGGAACTCATAC
>NZ_JBFULD010000441.1:0-2753 GCF_056400505.1 Terrabacter sp. P5_B1 | reverse complement strand
GGCGAGCTCGGTGCGCGGGCGGACCCCGGCGGCGACGACCACGAGGTCGGCCGGCAGGGCCGAGCCGTCGCTCAGGACGACGTGTGCCGGCTCGTCGTCGTGGACGGCGTGACGCGCCGTGA
Source organism: Terrabacter sp. P5_B1 (assembly GCF_056400505.1). Taxonomy (NCBI): domain Bacteria; kingdom Bacillati; phylum Actinomycetota; class Actinomycetes; order Micrococcales; family Intrasporangiaceae; genus Terrabacter; species Terrabacter sp. P5_B1. Next base: position 2,631 of record NZ_JBFULD010000441.1, on the reverse strand, counting down.
CCAGCTGCCCGAGGACGAGCCGGGCGCCGATGCCGCGGACGACGCGGGACAGGACGGCCCCGCCGTCGGCGTCGAGCTGGCGGTCCATCGGGTAGTCCTGCGGGTGCACGACGGTGACCTCGAGACCGCGGGCGAGGAGGCCACGGGCTGCCTCGAGCCCGAGCAGGCCCCCGCCGAGCACGACTGCGGTGGAAGCGGACTCGGCCGCCTCGATCATGCGGGCGCAGTCGTCCACCGTGCGGAAGGCGACCACGCCCTCAGCCAGCACGGAACTGGGACCGAGCGCCCCGGCATACAACCCTTCGGTCGGTGGGACGAAGCTCGTGCTGCCGGTGGCGAGGACGAGCTCGTCCCAGTCGACGACCCGCTCGGCGCCGTCGGAGCCGACGACCGCGGTGCGAGCAGTCACGTCGACGGAGGTGACGCGGGCTCCGGGGACGACGTCGATGTGCCGCGCGGCCCACCAGCCGTCGGGCTTGAGGCGGGTGTCGCGCGCGGTGATGCCGCCGGCGACGACGGTCGAGAGGAGCACCCGGTTGTAGGCGGCGTGCGGCTCCTCGCCGACGACCGTGACGGCGAAACGCGTCGCGTCGGGGTCGCGGTGGCGGATCTCCTCGGCAACGCGGGCCCCGGCCATGCCGTTGCCGACGACGAGGACGTGCCTGCGGGTGCGGGTCATGCGACGGCCTCCAGGCGGACGGCGCACGCCTTGAACTCCGGCATGCGGCTGGTGGGGTCGAGCGCGGCGTGGGTGAGCGAGTTCGCGCGCGAACCGCCGCCCCAGTGGAAGGGCAAGAAGACGACGTCGGGACGCATGTCCTCGTCGACCCGCACGGCTGCGCGGGTGCGTCCCCTGCGGCTGACGACGTCGGCGAGGTCGCCGTCGGCGAGACCGACGGACTCGGCGGTGTCGGGGTGCACCTGGACGAACATCTCGCCCGCCGCGGCTGCGAGCTCGGCGACGAGGCGCGTCTGGGCGCCTGACTGGTAGTGCTGGAGCACGCGGCCCGTCGTCGCGACGAGGGGGTATGCCGTGTCGTCGGCCTCGGCAGGACCGACGTGGTCGACGGCGACGAAGCGCGCGAGCCCGTCCGGCGTCGCGAAGCGGTCGAGGAAGAGCCGGGGCGTGCCCTGCGGGCGCTCGGTGCTGCACGGCCAGTGCAGGCTCTCGCCGGCGTCGAGGCGCTCCCACGTCACGGCGGAGTAGTCGGCCGGACCGCCCGCCGAGGCTCGGCGCAACTCGTCGAAGACGAGGCGAGGATCGGTGGGGAAGTCTGTGCCGCAACCGATCCGAGCGGCCAGCTCGCTCCAGACGTCGAGCTCGCTGCGGCACCCCTCCGGTGCCGTGAGCGCCCGACGCCGGCGCAGGACGCGGCCCTCGAGGTTGGTGAGCGTGCCCTCCTCCTCGGCCCACTGGAGGACCGGGAGCACGACGTCTGCGATCGCCGCGGTCTCCGACAGGACGAAGTCCGAGACGACGAGCAGGTCGAGGGCAGCGAGCCGCTCGGAGACGGCCCGCGCGTCGGGCGCGGAGACGACGGGGTTGGACCCGTGCACGAGGAGGACCCGCGCGCCGCCGTCGGTCCCGAGGGCGGACAGCAGCTCGAAGGCGCTGCGGCCGGGGCCCGGCAGGTCGGCCGGGTCGATGCCCCACACGGCGGCGACGTGATCCCGCGCCGCGGGGTCGTCGATCTTGCGGTAACCCGGCAGCTGGTCGGCCTTCTGCCCGTGCTCACGCCCGCCCTGGCCGTTGCCCTGACCGGTGATCGTCCCGAAGCCGGTGCCCAGGTTGCCGGGCAGGCCCAGCGCGAGGGCGAGCGCGATGAACGCGGTGACCGTGTCGGTGCCGCTCGCATGCTGCTCGCTGCCGCGGGCGGAGAGGATGTAGGCGCCGCGCTCGGTGTCGCGGGCCCGCGCGAGGGCTGCGACGGCGGCGCGCATCGTCGTGACGGCCACGCCGGTGACGCGCTCGACCCGCTCGGGCAGCCACTGCGCCGCGATCGGCCAGAGGTCGTCGAAGCCCGAGGTGCGCTCGTCGATGAAGCGGCGGTCGGCATACCCCTCGGTGACGGCGAGGTGGAGCATCCCGAGCGCCAGGGCCGCATCGGTGCCGGGGCGCAGCTGCAGGTGCAGGCCGCCGCCGTCGATCGCCTTCGCGGCGGTCGGGGTGAGGCGCGGATCGGCGACCATGAGCCCGCCGGCGTCGGCGGCCCGCACGAGGTGGGTGAGGAAGGGCGGCATGGTCTCTGCCGGGTTGGCGCCGAGGAGCAGCACCGCGTGCGCCGAGCCGATGTCGGTGACCGGGAAGGGGAGTCCGCGGTCGAGGCCGAAGCACCGGATGCCGGCTGCCGCGGCGGAGCTCATGCACCACCGGCCGTTGTAGTCGATCTGGCTCGTCCGCAGCGCCACCCGAGCGAACTTGCCCAGCTGGTAAGCCTTTTCGTTGGTCAGCCCACCGCCACCGAAGACCGCCACCGCGTCCCTGCCGTATGCCGTCTGCGTCCGGACGATGGCACCGGCCACGACGTCGAGGGCCTCGGCCCACGACGCCGGCACGAGCTCGCCGTCCCGGCGAAGGAGCGGGGTGGTGAGTCGTGAGGGCGTGCGGAGCAGCTCGGCACTCGTCCACCC
>NZ_JBFULD010000440.1:0-2773 GCF_056400505.1 Terrabacter sp. P5_B1 | reverse complement strand
CAACCGCGCCGGGGTGGGGCTGCTCGAGCGCGCGACGGCCGGCACGACCGAGTCTCTCGCGGCGGCCCGTCTCGTCGCCGGCACGAGCGACGACGAGGCGCTGCTGCGCGCCTGGGCCGACGGCAAGGGCCTGCCCGCCGGTCTCGAGGAGGACGGCGACTTCCGGTGGATCGTCGTGCGGAACCTGGCCTCGCGCGGGCTCATCGACGTCGCGGACATCGACGGCTTCCGTGCCAAGGACGACACCCTGCAGGGCGGCCTCAACGCGCTCATGTGCCGTGCGAGCCTGCCCCGTGACGAGGCCAAGGCGTGGGCGTGGGAGCAGCTGACCGGGCGCCAGGGTCGCTCCAACTACGAGATGGTGCACCTGGCCCGCGGCTTCTGGGCCGCCCCCGACGACGCGCTCGTCGCCGACTACGTGCCGCGCTACTTCACCGACGTCCCGGCCATGTCGGACTGGGTGGGCGAGGACGCCCTGTCGCGCGTCGTCCTCGTCGCCTTCCCCAGGGTCTTCACGGACGAGACGGCGCGCCTCAGCGCCGAGGCGATCCGCCGCGACGACCTGACACCGGCCGTCCACCGCTCGCTCGTCGACGCGGACGCCGAGCTGCGGGAAGCCCTGGCGTCCCGCGCGACGTTCGCTGCGGCCGTCTGACGGCATGGCGACCCCGACGCGTGAGGCGCGCCGCGACCTCGTCGCGTTCACGACCGAGGTCATCGCTGACGGCGTCGCCCGGACGAGCCCCGCGCGCACGGGCCCCCCGGGAGCTTCGACGTGACCGGCGGCGGGGCGAGCGCATGGGTCATCGAGCTGGCCGACGTGCGGGACCCCATCTGTGGGGCGCTGCTGCACGACTACTACGTCGACGTCAGCGACCGGTGGTACCAGGACAGGGAGGGGCGCGACTCGACCCCGGAGGAGATCGAGACGGGCTTCCCCCAGATGCGCAGCGACGATTTGGCGCCCCCGACGGGGGAGTTCGTCGTGGCGCGGCGCGCGGACGATGCCACGGTGCTCGGGGGCTGCGTGGGACTGAGGCTGCTGCGGGACGACACCGGCAGCCGGGTCGCCGAGCTGCGCCGCCTCTACGTGCGCCCGGAGCATCGGGGCGCCGGGCTGGGCTCGGCCCTGCTGGCGTGCGCAGAGGAGATCGCCCGCGTCTGGGGCGTGTCAGCGATGCGTCTCGACACCCGGCTCGACCTCGGAGAGGCCCGGGCGCTCTACCTGCGACAGGGCTGGGTCGAGGTGCCTGCGTTCTCGGACGCCTTCTACGCCGAGGTCTGGTACGCCAAGGACCTCTGAAGCCCGGAGCTCGCTGCAGGGACGAGACCTGCGGGCGGGCCGGGCGTCACGCGGGCGAGTCGGAGGCCGCGTCGGAGGCCGCGTCGGAGGCCGCGTCGAAGGCCGTCGTGTGGCGTGGCTCGTAGAGCATGATGTCGTCGGCCCCCGGCACGGTGAGCATGACACAGGTCCCGAAGCCCCGGTCGACGGGCTGTCCGGCGAATGTCGCTCCGCGAGAAGCGAGCTCGGCCATCGTTGAGTCGAGGTCGTCACACAGGAGTGACATCGCGTGGTGCCGCGGAGAGGTCCACGAGGAGCCCTCGGGTCCGCGTGTGGGGTGGACGCCGACCTCGCTCGGCCCGGTCCCGAAGATGAGCCACGCCTCAGCGCCGGCGGGCTCGCCCTGGGTGGACTGGCCGTCGGCGACGAAGGGCCACCGCAGCACGTCGCGGAAGAACGCGCGCGTCGCCGCGGCGTCGTCGGAGTAGACGAGGTTGTGAAGGGCAGTGATCATGACCTGGACGCTACGCCGCACGCGTGGGGAACGACATACGCCGGGGGCCGCGGGAGGCGTTCGGTCCCCCTCTGCGTTGAGTCGCGGGGTGACACAGCTCGGAGCCCGCGCACGGCAGGTCTGGGCGATGGGTCGGGTTGAGTCGCGTGGTGACTCAACGCAGAGGGGCCGCACGGCATACCTGCGGCTGCGGCTCCAGGCGCAAGCGTCACCAGGGGCTGGGCTCGTAGTCCTTGACGAAGCAGCCGTAGAGGTCCTCGCCGGCCTCGCCGCGCACGATCGGGTCGTAGACGCGCGCCGCCCCGTCGACGAGGTCGAGCGGTGCGTGCCAGCCCTCGGCCGCGATGCGCAGCTTCTCGTCGTGCGGCCGCTCGTCGGTGATCCAGCCGGTGTCGACGGCCGTCATGAGGATGCGGTCGGTCTCGAACATCTCGCCCGCACTCGTGCGGGTCATCATGTTGAGCGCAGCCTTGGCCATGTTGGTGTGCGGGTGACCCGGACCCTTGTAGCGGCGGGAGAACTGGCCCTCCATGGCCGAGACGTTGACGACGTAGGCCCGTCGCGCACCGGCCGCGACGGCCGCGCGCATCGCCGGGCGCAGCCGCGAGACGAGGATGAAGGGCGCCGTCGAGTTGCACAGCTGCACCTCGAGCAGCTCGAGCGGGTCGACCTCCTCGACCTTCTGGGTCCACGAGTTGTTGCGCTGGAGGTCGGGCAGCAGGCCGCCGGCGTCCACGGCGGTGCCCGCCCGGTGAGCCTCGAGGCTGGCGTGTCCGGCCGAGAGGGCCAGCGCCGTCATGGACGCGGCCGTCTGGGCGGCGACGGCGTGCTCGACCGACTCGCCGTCGTGGTGCGCGACGGCGTGGTTGCCGAGGGCGCCCGCGATCGAGGCGGGGTGCGCCTCGCTGATCCGGTCGAAGGTCACCATGTCCGGCAGGGCGACACCGTCCGGGAGCGGTGCCGACTCGAGCTCGACG
>NZ_JBFULD010000439.1:0-2789 GCF_056400505.1 Terrabacter sp. P5_B1 | reverse complement strand
GCCACGTTCAGCACGAGCCCGCAGGCTGCCGGCTGCGGCACCAACTCACCTCATGTGGACGGGTATCCCTCAGCTGTGGCACCCTCTCTGTCGCGCCCGCTGAGCCTCCCCTGTCTCAGCGGGCGCGCTCGTCCACACGGCGGCACGTCTCCGCCGAGGCAAGACCGTCGCGAGGAAAGCACTCATCTGGAATCACCTCGACGACCTCGGCTGCTCGGCCACCATGCGGCGTGCGGGGCCGCCTTCCTCGAACGCTGCCGCTGCGAGCGACCTCACGTCCCGTTACCGGGCACGCAGGCGGGCAGTGTCTGCCTCGAGACGCCCCACGCGGCGGCGACCTCGGAGATGACGGCCGTCGCCGATCACCGCCAGCACCGCTTTGTACCGCTGCTCAGGTCGGCCGAAGTCATGCAAACGTGTGGTGGGGCAGCAGGGGCTTGAACCCTGGACCGACGGATTATGAGTCCGCTGCTCTGACCGGCTGAGCTACTGCCCCGGGACCGTCGCGACCCGTGTGGGCCGTCGAGGTCGATCGGAGTCTAGCGAGCCGCTGCCGACGGTCGGGAGGCGGTTCCGGCGGCCGCCACGCGACACTCTAGGCTCGCCCTGTCCCAGGCCCCCGCACGTGAGGAACAGGAAATGAGTGACGGCATCCGCGTGGCAGCGGTCGACGACGTGGAGCCCGGCGAGGCGCTCGTGCTCGACACGGCGGTCACCGAGACGCCCGAGCCGATCTCACTCTTCCGCGACGACGACGGCACGTACTACGCGCTCGACGACACGTGCTCCCACGAGGACGCCTCGCTAGCGGAAGGCTGGATCGAGGCGGGCGAGGTCGAGTGCCCGCTGCACGCGACGCGTTTCTGCCTTCGCGACGGCAAACCGATGTGCCTCCCGGCCACCAAGCCGGTTCGGACCCATCGGGTCGAGACCCGTGACGGCGAGGTCTACCTCTTTCCTGGGGTCGCTGCGAGCGCCTGACGTGTCACGACCGGAAGGGTGGGACGAAAGAGGACATATCGGCAACTGAGATTGCTGGTGCCCTTGTGCCCCATGGTGCACAATGGGCAAGTGCTCGTTGCCGAGCGCGCTCTACCCGCATCACCGAGACAGTTCGCCGCACCACGAAGTCGCAGCCGTTGGGGAAGACGTCCCTGCAACTTCAGGAGGTTCGGATGGCTGTCGCGATGTCGCGCACCCAGACAGGCGGGGTTCTGTTCGTACACGGAGCCCCGGCCGCGCTGTGCCCGCACATCACGTGGGCGATCGAGGCCGTCCTCGACCAGCGGGTGACCCTCGACTGGATCCCCCAGCCTGCCGCGCCCAGGATGATGCGCACCGAGCTGACCTGGGCCGGCGCCCCCGGCACGGGCGCCKAGCTGGCCAGTGCCCTGCGCGGCTGGGACGGGCTGCGCTACGAGGTGACCGAGGACCCCTCCCCGGGCTGCGACGGGGCACGCTGGTCCTACACGCCCCGCCTCGGCATCCACCACACCATGACGTCCGCTTCCGGTGACGCCGTCGTGCACGAGGACCGCCTCCGTGAGGCCATCGTGCGCACGCGCGGCGACGCCGACGCGCTCCAGGACGAGATCGACCTGCTGCTCGGTGTCCCGTGGGACGAGGAGCTCGAGGTGTTCCGATACGCCGGTGACGGTGCTTCGGTGCGCTGGCTGCACAAGGTCGGCTGACCGCCCCAGCGCTCGTCCGCCGCGCCCTCCAGCGTGGCGTGCGGGACGTGACGAGGGCCCGGGCGGTTCGTGCGCCCGGGCCCTCCTCGCGTCGCGCGGCCGCCGGCCGGCCGGCCGGGACCGCCCGAAAATCACTGGGCGACAGTCGTTCCCTCCTGCCATCATCGGGTGGACGCGCGCCGACCTCGGTGCCCACCCATCTCCCACGTGTAGACGAAAGGCCAGTCATGGCGACGGGACTCCCCGTGCAAGCGAAGCGCAGCCGATGCCTCGCCGCGGTGGCCTACCCGTTCCCGGTGGAGGGCCAGTTCCGGCGCCCCCAGCCTCACCAGTGGCATCCCGCCCTGCGTCCTCGCTGACGCGACGAGCCTGACTGGCTCCGTCCATCGAGCCGCCCACCGGGATGACCGGTCGGCGGCTCTTCTCATGCCGCCCGCCTGAAGCGAACCGGGGTGGGACCTGTACGCCCCCACCCCGGTGCGGCTGCACCTCGCCCGATCCACCACACCCAAGAAGACCTGCACGGAGCGCCGGGAAGGAGCCCGCCGGATGACCAGGAACCACAAGACCTTTCACGCCCAGTCCCTCGGACAGGTCGGGCTCCGACCCGTGTCGCGGGCGGCGCACGCCTTCGACGCGTGGGTCTTCCGTGCCGCGTCCGAGCACCCTTTCGAGGTCGCCGGTTCGGAGCCGAGTTGCGCCACCCACGACCCGGAGCTCTTCTGGCCGGCCACCGAGGTCGATGCCGAGCAGGCGCGGGCCGTGTGCCGTGGGTGCCCGCTCGCCGAGGTGTGCCTCGCCGTGGCGCAGCGACGCCTCGAGTGGGGCGTCTGGGGCGGGCAGCTGCTCGCCAGGGGACGCCCGACGACCGAGCTCCCGGGCAACGTGCGCCCGTCCACCCACGACACGGCGCGCAGCGCCTGAGACACCGAGGACGTATGCCGGGTGGCCGCCTCCCAGCGAGGCGCGCCTCCCGGCATACGACCTCGCCCACCGCACCGTCACGACCTCCGGGCACCCGGCCCGGCTCACGAGAGGATGACCACCATGACCACCTTCCCTGTCGCGCTTCCCGGCGCGCAGGCGTCCACCCTGATG
>NZ_JBFULD010000438.1:0-2819 GCF_056400505.1 Terrabacter sp. P5_B1 | reverse complement strand
GCTTCGAGCAGGGTCCGGTCGGCGCCGTGCTTCTCGCTGCCGACGGCGATCGCGACACGACCGGTGTAGTCGACGTCGGTGTGCAGCAGGTCGGTCTCGGGGGTGGTGACGACGAGGCGGATCTCGTTGACGGCCAGCCAGTCGAGCGCCTCGGCGGTCGTCGCGCTCGCGGCGGGCACGGCGAAGACGGTGCCCTTGCTCGCGCGCACGACGTTGGGGTTGCCCCAGTCGGTGACGGGGTCGGCCGCGATCACGGCGTCGACACCGGCGGCGTCGGCGGTGCGGAGCATGGCGCCGAGGTTGCCGGGCTTCTCGACTCCCTGGCTGAGCAGGGTGAGGTGATCGGGACCGTCGACGTGCAGGTCGGGGAGGTCGACACCGATGCGGCCGACGACGGCGATGAGGCCGTCTGGTCCCTCGCGGTAGCTGACCTTCTCGAAGGCGCTCCGGCTGAGATGGACGACCTCGACGCGGTCGTGGCGCAGCCGGGCGAGCAGGTCGCTCTGGTGGCCGATGTCCTGCGACCCGGCCCGCCCGGCGGGGCTGAACAGCTCCTCGCACACGTAGACGGTGCCGGGGCGCACGCCGGCGGAGAGGGCGAGGCCGATCTCCTCGTAGCCCTCGACGACGGTCTGGCCCGTCTCCTCCCGGGTCCGCCGTCGGCGCAGGCCGAGCAGGCCCTTGAGGCGCGGGTTGGACGCGGAGCTGATCGTCAGCTCGCGGGGAGGGTGCACCGGGTTCGTCATGTTCGTCATGGCCGGCCCAGCATCCCATCCGTTCGCCGGTGCTGCGAGGACACCGCAGGGACGCCCCCCTTCGTAGAGTGGGGACGTCCCTGACCGAGGAGGATCCGTGACCGAGTTCCCCCGTCTGATGCACACCGCGCTCGACACGACCGACGCCCGCGGTCTGGCCGACTTCTACTGCGAGCTGCTCGGGCTGCACTGCCGGCCCGGTGACGAGCGGCCGGCAGCAGGGCCCGACGACGCCGACTGGATCGTCCTGCTCGACGCGGACGACGTGCGACGGCTCGCCGTCCAGCAGGTCGACGAGCTGGCCCGCTCGACGTGGCCGAGCCACGAGGTGCCGATGCAGCTCCACGTCGACTACGCGGTGCCGACCCTGGCTGAGCTCGAACGACACCGCGACCGGGCGCTGTCGCTCGGCGCGACCCTGCTCCTCGACCGGACCGCCGACGGGGAGGAGCCACTCGTCGTGCTCGGTGACCCTGCAGGTCATCCCTTCTGCCTGCTCGTCGCCCCCTGAGGCTCCCGGCCGTCGGCGCGTCGGCGTAGCGTCGGGATGGACGCAGAGCCCGAGGCAGGAGACACCATGACCACCTTCGCAGGACGGCCCAACACGGCGCTGCTCGTCGTCGACGTGCAGAACGACGTCGTCTCCGACGCGTGGGACCGCGACGGCGTCATCGCCCGCATCAGCGACCTCGTCGGCAAGGCCCGTGCCGAGCACGTCCCCGTCGTCTGGGTGCAGCACTCCGACGACAACATGCCGGCAGGCAGCGACGGCTGGCAGTACGTCCCGGAGCTGACCCGCGACGAGTCCGAACCGCTCGTCCACAAACGCTACGGCGACTCCTTCGAGGACACCGACCTCGAGGCGGTGCTGGCCGAGCGGCAGGTCGGCCGGGTCGTCGTCACCGGCGCACAGACCGACGCGTGCATCCGGTCGACGCTGCACGGCGCCCTCGTCCGCGGCTACGACACGACGCTCGTCGAGGACGCCCACACGACGGAGGACCTGCGCCAGTGGGGTGTACCGGTCTCTCCGGAACAGGTCATCGTCCACACCAACGTCTCCTGGTCCTGGGCCGAGGCGCCGGGCCGCACGGGCGACGTCGTGCCGGCGGCCGACATCGACTTCGGCGCGCGCTGAGCCACGGCCCTTGGTGCGAGACCGGGTGTCCCGGCCCGTCCCCTGACACGACTCGAACACGAGCGTGACCCGGACGCCGCCCCTGCTCACTACGCTGCGAACGTGTCCTCCGAGCCCGGCACCAGCCGCGACCGTCGTCCAGACGCCGGCCGCGGCCTCGTGCTCGTCGTCGAGGACGAGCCGGCCATCGCCGACGTGCTGCGGCTCAACCTGCGCGCCGCCGGCTACGGCGTCGAGGTCGTCGGTGACGGCGGGAGCGCCCTCGACGCGGCGCGCGACCTGCGGCCCAGCGCCATCGTGCTCGACATCGGGCTGCCGGTGCTCGACGGCATCGAGGTGTGCCGACGCCTGCGGGGCAGTGGGGACTGGACGCCCGTGCTCTTCGTCACGGCCCGCGACGACGAGGTGGACCGCATCGTCGGCCTCGAGCTCGGCGCGGACGACTACATCACGAAGCCGTTCTCCCCGCGGGAGCTCGTGGCGCGGCTCGGGGGCGTGCTGCGGCGGACCCGCGGGGACGCAGCCGCCCCCGAGGTGCTCCGCGCCGGTGACCTCACCGTCGACCTGACGAGTCACGAGGTCCGAGTCGCCGGCCGGGACGTCGCCCTGACCGCAACGGAGTTCGACCTGCTCAGTCACCTCCTGCGTCGGCCGGGCGTCGTCTTCACCCGCGAGCAGCTGCTCAGCGACGTGTGGGGGTATGCCGCGACGGCCGGCGGGCRCACCGTCGACGTCCACGTGGCGCAGGTCCGCGCGAAGCTCGGCGACGCGAGCCCGATCCGCACCGTCCGCTCGGTCGGGTATGCCGCCGGTGGCGACCGGCCGCGACCGTGACGGGCGGGCGCGGCACGCTCTCGCGCCGGATCGTCCTGCTCGCCGTCGGCGTCGCGGTGCTGACGGCGCTGCTCGCCGGGCTGCTCGCCGTC
>NZ_JBFULD010000437.1:0-2821 GCF_056400505.1 Terrabacter sp. P5_B1 | reverse complement strand
CCCCTCCGCCGCGGATCACCCGGRCGTCGGTGCCGCCGCTCGCGAGCGTGGGCGCGACCAACCCCGACGGCACCACCGTGGCGCTCTTCTCCAACAAGCTCCCGGTCGTCAGCGCGGTCCGCGCCGGGGTCTCCGTCGTCAGCACGCTTCCACTCACGAACGGCCTGGGTCAGCCCTCCGCCCAGGACTCGTCCGACGGCACGGTGCGCTGCACGGTGGACCCGGACGACTACACCGGGGGCTTCGGCGTGTGGAGCGGCACGTCGTTCGCCACTCCGGTCTTCGCCGCCGAGCTGGCTGCGGCCCTCATCGACGAGAGTGGCCTGACCGACGTCTCGTCGTCCACCATGCGCAAGCGGGCCATCCGCGCGCTGCGCTCCTGCATCGCGAGGACGCGGTCATGACACCCACCCCCACCGCACCCGACGGCCTCGGGACCCTCGCCGGTCAGGCGTTCGCCGCCTACCGCGCTGGTGAGCGGGAGCGGCTCTCGGAGCTCGTCGACCTCGTGACGCCCGTGCTGTGGAATGCTGCGCGCTCCCAGGGCGGTGCGCCGGCGACGTGCGAGGACGCCATCCAGACCGCCTTCCTCCAGCTCGTCGACCGGGCCGACTCGATCAACGAGCCGGCGGCGGTGCTCGGCTGGCTCGTGGTCGTCGTCAAGCGCGAGGTCTGGCGCCTGGCCCGCGGGTCCCGGCGTGAGCTCGGCGTCGAGGAGGTGCCGGAGCCACCGGCGCAACAGCTCGACCCCGAGGCGCAGGCGATCCTCTCCGAGCGCCAGCGCGTGCTGTGGAAGCACGTCTCGACGCTGACCCCGCGCTGCCAGGAGCTGCTCCGCGTCATCGCGTTCGCCGACCGTCCTGACTATGCCGCCATCGCGGAGTCGTTGGGCATGCCCGTCGGCAGCATCGGCCCGACCCGCGGCCGTTGCCTCCAGAAGCTGAGGACCACCCTCGGCTCCGATCCCGGATGGGCGGTCTGACATGACTTCGCACACTGACGCCATCGATGCCCGCGACATCACCAACCTGGGCCACGTGCGGGACCTCTTCGGTCACGCCGACCCGGTCCCGAGCGACCTCGCCGAGCGGGTCAAGTTCGCGATCACGGTGCACGCGCTCCACGCCGAGGTCGCCGAGCTCATGGACTCCGCGCTCCTGACGACGCGAGGTGCGGAGACCACGGTCGAGCCGACGCCCACGGAGTCGGTGACCTTCACGGCCGCCTCGCTGAGCCTCATGGTCTCGGCCGGCCCGATGGACTCCGACGAGCTCGAGGACCGCGTCCGCGTGGATGGCTGGGTCACGGCGCCCGGCGCCCGGGTCGAGGCCGTGACGGCGGAGGGGAGCAGCTCGGTGATTTCGGATGCGAACGGCCGCTTCGTTCTGGATGATCTACCCCATGGGCCGGTCCACTTCGTCGTGACCGACCCGGGCAACGAGGACACGAGACCGGTCATCACCCCGACGATCCAGATCTGACGATCCCGACACACGTGGTGACCGGCCCTGAACGAGAGGCCGGGCGGGAGCCATCGATCTGCTCGAGAGTGCCCGCGCCCTCCGCGAGCAGGGCGCGGCGGACAACATGGCCGGCAGGCCGGTCGACGCGGCGCGCGCGCTGACGGCGGCTTTGGACGAGATCGACCGCGCGGCCGGGTCGGCTCCCTCGCGGGAGCAACTCGACCTGCGCTGCAAGACGCTCATCACGCTCGCGCTGACCGAGCTCATGCTCTCGGGGGTCGAGACGGCGTCGGCACGGCTCGCGGAGGCCGAGGAGCTCGTCGACGAGCTCGATGACGACCGGCTCCGGGCGCGCCTGGACTACCAGCGCGCCAACATCCACGGCCGGGTCGGCGACCTCGCCTCGGCCTGGGACGGCCTCGAGGGCGCCGTGCGCCGGCTCGATGCCTTCACCGAGCGCGAGCAGTGCTCGGTGCACCTGAGCCGGGGCATGCTGGCCTTCGAGCTGCTGCGGCCGCAGGAGGCGCTCGAGTCCTTCGCCGAGGCAGCGCGCCTCGCACACGAGCTGGGCGGGGTCGAGCAGGAGTTCATGGCTCGTCACAACGCGGGGTATGCGGCATACCTCCTCGGTGACATCCCGCGGTCCCTGGCCGGCATGGCTCGCGCCCAGCGGCTCGAGGCGGACGTCTTCAAGGGTCCGGCACGGCTGGACCGCGCGCAGGTCCTGCTCGAGGCCGGTCTCGTGAAGGAGGCCGTGGAGGCACTGCACGCCGGGCTCGCCGAGCTCGCCGGCGACGGGCACGACCAGATGCGAGCGGAGTTCGAGCTCGCCCTGGCCCGCGCCCATCGGCTCCTCGGGCACCTGGACCTCGCCACCGGGGCCGCGGTGTCGGCTCGCGAGACCTACGGGCGCATCGGTGCGACCGCGTGGGCCGCCAAGGCGAGGCTCGTCGAGCTGCTCGTGGACCTCGACCGGCAGCGGAGGACGCGCCGCGCGCAGGGACAGCCGGACGCCGACCGGGTCGGGCGCGGCGTGGGGGATGCCACCGGGGCTCTTGCTGCGGCGGCGACGGCCGACGAGCTCACCGAGACGGCGACGGAGCTCGGAGACCCGGAGCTGGCCGACAGCGCGCGCGTCGTCGCGGCGCAGGCGCTCCTGCTCGCCGGGGACGCGGCGGCCGCGAACACCCGCCTGCTCAGCCTCGAGCGGGTCTCGACCGGCTCGCTGTCCGACGAGCTCGACGCGGCGGTCGTCACGGCGATGACGCTCGTGGCCACCGGTGACCTGGCCCCGGCCCGACGCATCCTCGTGCGGGCGTCCCGGCGGCTCGCGGCCGGCCAGCAGGGCAGCGCGAGCC
>NZ_JBFULD010000436.1:0-2829 GCF_056400505.1 Terrabacter sp. P5_B1 | reverse complement strand
CTCGGGAGGCGAGCGGCATACGCACGTTGCCCGAGTTGCTGACGACCAGGGTCACGTCCTGGGCCCCCGGCTCGGCGCGGACTCGGCCGGGGCTCAGCTCGAGCGAGAGGTGCTCCACGACGGTGACGACGACGGGGCGGCGCACCCCGCCGAGCTCCATCTCGGCCTCCCGCCGACCCGGCGGGGTCGACGCGGCGAGRGGCACGGTGACGGGAACCGACGCCGTGGCGCCGGTCGCGATGATCGCCGTCGCCGACCCCGTCACCGAGAGTTCGTCGAGGTGCAGCGTGGCTTGGCGGACGACGAGCCGGGCGCCCGAGGTGTTCTCGACGGTCACGGTGGTGGTGAGCCGGCCCGGCGGACCGCTGAGCACGATGGCGTCCTCGGACTCGGACGGCCGGGCCCGCTTGCTCGTCGAGGTCCTGCGTCGTGGCGTCGGCATCGGAGGCCTCAGAGCTCGATGACGACGGGGTCGGTGCGGGCCGGTCGCACCTGGGTCGACGTGCTGCCGCGCACGGTGACGGCGAAGAGCTCGAGCCCGAGGACCGACCAGCTCCACTGCTGCTCGTAGGGGGTGCAGACCTCGGTCGGCGGGGGCGGGCCCAGCTCGAGCCGCACGCACGAGTCGAGCGCCACGGGCCGGAGGTCGATGACCGAGGCCGAGTCGACCTTCGACGTCGTCGTCACCGGGGCGAGGGCGACCTTCGAGTCGGTGTTGACCGTGTTCTCACCCGCCAGCGTCGTCGTCGTGCCCCCGGCCAGGGTGAGGTTCATGGCGTCGAGCCCGGCCAGGGTGCTGGTCACGTCTGCCGTCACGTCGCTGTTGACCGCGCCGCTGAGGTTCGTGTTGATGCTGTAGTCGGCCATCAGTGCTCTCCAGACGACGGGTCGGGCTCGGGTTCGGGGCTGACGAGGTAGGAGTGGTGGAAGCCGAGGCGTGGGTCGGCCCAGTCCGAGAGGCTCCCGTCCATCTCGCCGAGCTCGGGCATGACGACGCGGTCGCGGACGGTGAGCGACGGGTAGTCGTAGACGGTGATGTGGTTCTGCCCGCGGTTGGCCGTGAAGAGCAGGGTCTGGTCGGCCGACAGCTGGCAGGCGTAGATCCCGTCGATGAGCGACCCGCGGCTGACCCGGAACGACTCGGCGAAGAGGTTCGCGTTGCTCAGCACGTTGGCGCGCATGAGGCTCTCGCCGACCGTCGTCAGCGACTGCCGCGGGTAGGCCCACGACTCGAGGCTGCCCGGGTGCTCGTCGACGATCCGGTGCCGGGTCATCGTCTCGAGGTCGACGAGGACGACGGTGTGGCTGCCGCCCGTGCAGAAGATGAGCTCGGTGTCAGAGATCGTCACGTCGGAGTTGACGTGGGCCGGCACGTCGCGGTCGGCGACCCAGTGGCGCAGCACCTGGCCCTGCTCGGCGTCGATCTCGAAGGCGTACTGCCGCAGCCACGCCATGCCCCAGTGCTCGTAGTCGGTCCGGTCGGCCGGGTGCACCCGGAAGGAGATCGCGTAGAAGACGTCGAGCACCGGGTGGCACACGACGTGCCAGCAGGTCGTCGGCAGCAGCACGGTGCGGACCTGCCCCGACACCGTGTCGAGGATGCCGACCTCGCGGGCCTCACCGCGCACGGGGTGGTCCATGCCGCCGTAGACGATGTAGCGCCCCGACGCGGTCTGCTTCATCGCGTGCGGCACCTTGAGCCCGTGCGGGGCGACGACCTCCGCCTTGGTGAGGCGGTTGACGTCGAACCGCCACAGGTGCTCGCCGATGGCCGTGACGAACTGCGTGTCGTCGAGCCAGACGAGGTGCGTGCTGCCCTTGATCGTCGTGTCGGGCACCTCGAAGCGCAGCGTCGAGACGCGGTCGACCTCCTCGAGGGTGGCCAGGTCGTAGAAGAGGAGGTGCTGTCCGGTGTTGCCGAGGAAGCCGACGCGCCGGCTCGGGTCGACGCTCGGGGCGTGGCCGCCCGAGGCCCCGGTGAAGTAGCTGACCTTGTAGGAGTGGTCGCCGGTCCCGGGGTCGTAGCGGAAGAGGCACACGCCGGCCCGGCCCTCGAGTCCGTTCAGACCGTTCCCGTCGAGGGCGACGTGGAACGCGTAGGGGTACTCACGCATCGGCAGCCCCGACCGCATCGTCTCCGCGAATCCGGCGCAGGCCCCTCACACCGGCCCTTTCAGGCTAGCCCCGGGCTGGCCGGCCTCGCAGGAAAGCGCGATTCGCCGCCGTAGGCTCAGGCGCGTGCCGACGAGCCGAGGTGCGACGATCCGGGGGCTGGCGCTCGCCTGCCATCCCGGGCCCACCCTCGCGGTCACGGTGCTCACCGCCCTGCTCGCCCGCTCCGCCGGCCACACCCTCGGGCGCGGCCTGCTCGTGACGTCCGCCGTCCTCGCCGGGCAGCTGTCGATCGGGTGGAGCAACGACCTCATCGACGCCGCCCGCGACCGGGCGGTCGGCCGCACCGACAAGCCGATCGCGGCCGGGGACCTGTCCGAGCGCGTCGTCCGCGCCGCCACGGCGGTCGCCCTCGCGGCCTGCGTCGCGCTGTCCCTCGCGTGCGGCTGGGCGTCCGGGCTCGTCCACCTCCTCCTCGGGGTGACGTCCGGGTGGGTGCACAACCTCTGGACCAAACGGACGCTGCTCTCCCCGCTGCCGTATGCCGTCGCCTTCGGATCGCTGCCGGCCGTCGTCACCCTCGCGCTGCCCGTCCCGGTGTGGCCGGCCGCGTGGGTGATGGTGACGGGCGCGCTCCTCGGTGTCGGCGCGCACCTGCTCAACGCGCTGCCCGACCTGGCCGACGACGAGGCCACGGGGGTCCGCGGCCTGCCGCAG
>NZ_JBFULD010000435.1:0-2863 GCF_056400505.1 Terrabacter sp. P5_B1 | reverse complement strand
GCATGGCGACGCGCGCCTCGTCGCGCCGCCCGTCCGCCAGCTCGAGCGCCAGCGCCGCGTGCAGGGCCAGCTGTTCGGCCATCTCGACGTCCGTGCGACTGAACGGGCGGCTCCCGGCGCGGCGCGCGACGACGACCGCACCGCGCACGCCCGCCTCCCCGACCAGGGGGCACGCCATCGCGGGACCCCAGGTTCCGTCCGCGACCACGGGTGTCAGTGCCGGCTCTGCGCGTCCGGTCTCGTCGGCGATCGCGGCTCGTCGGTCGCGCATCGCCGCGCCCGCGAGCGACGGACCCGAGGCGTATGCCGTCCCCACGAGGGAGTCCGTGCCCTCACCACGGGCGACCTCCACGACGAGCTGCTCGGGACGGCCCGGAGCGGGGGCGGCAGCTGTCGGTCCACCAGGATCGGCCCCCACGGGGAAGTCGAGGGTGACGATGTCGGCATCGGCGAGGCGCAGCACGGCGTCGGCGATCCGAACGAGCACCTCGTCACCGAGTCCCGGCCTCAGCAGGTCACGGCTGATCTCGGCGGACGCCCRTAGCCACTCCTGCCGACGCCGCGACTCCTCGTAGAGGCGGGCGTTCTCGATCGCGACACCGGCACTGGCGGCCAGCGCGACGACCAGGTCCTCGTCGTCGGCGCTGAAGTCCGCTCCGTCGAGCCGTTCGGCGAGGTAGAGGTTGCCGAAGACCTCACCCCTCGAGCGCACCGGCACCCCGAGGAAGCCCTGCATGGGCGGGTGTCCCGGCGGGAAGCCGACTGACCGCGGGTCGTCCGAGATGKCATGGAGCCGGATCGGGTGGGGTTGGTCGACGAGCGCACCGAGCACCCCGCGTCCTGTGGGAAGGTGGCCGATGCGCTTCACCGTGCCGGTGTCCATGCCCGAGTGGATGAACTGCTCGAGCAGGCCGTCGGCGCCGAGCACGCCGAGTGCGGCGTACCGTGCCCCCGCAACGGCCCGAGCCGCCTCGACGATACGTCGCAGCACCCCCGGCAGAGCGAGCTCCGAGACGACGGAACGGTTGGCGGCGAGCAAGCCGCGAAGGCGGTCCTCCGCCGCACCCGGCGGGTCGGACAGGGCGGGGACCGGCGTGGCGCGCTCGACCATCAGCGTGCCGTCCTGTCGGGGCACGTCGGGGTTCCAGCTGGAGGGGCCGTCGCACGCGTCGACGTCATGCATCAAGGCTAGGCCCGCTCGGGCCCGTGGTGGGGCGGTTGCGGTCAGGTCGGCTGATGGTCAATGTGCTCCTCGTCGTGCCGCGGACGGCACGCGCTGCGATCCGAAGGAACGGCCGGTCAACCGCTCGACGGTGATCCCGATGAAGACGTTGCGCACGCCCCCCGCCCACGGTTCAGCCCCGTCGACGGTCCACAGATGGGTGAGCAGGGCGGGCGACGCCACCGCCTGGCCCCGACCGCGGGCGATGACACTCCAGCCGGTGTGCTGGGTGGCGTCGAGGTCGTCCACCTCGAAGACCACCTGCGTCGGACGCACGAGCTCCGAGAGCACGCCGAACGGGGAGGTGCGGAACACGATGAGCTCGCCCACGCAGGCATAGCTGACGGGGAGGATCTGCGGACCGTGTCCGGCGTTCCACCCGATGCGTCCGATGTCGCGAGACTCGAGGAGCGTCTGGCACTCCGCGAGCGTCAGGTCGACGTAGTTGATCCGCCGGCTGGACCGATGGGGGTGCGACGGGACGGTGCGCTCGGATCCCGCCCAGGAACCGGACGCCGACATGTCACGACCCCGTCTTCTGGCGAGTCGGGGCGACCCGGTGCGGGCGGTGTGCCTCGCGCACGGCGCCGTAGGGGACCGGGCGTCCGAGCTCCACGGTGGAAGCGGGGCGGGGCTCGGGTGTCCCCGCGCGCAGCATCGCGCGGCAGCGGTCGAGCTCGGCGCGGACCCGCACCAGCTCGGTGTACAGCTGGAGCTCGTGCACGAGGTGGTCGCCGACGCTCCGCGCCCAGGCGTCGACGGCACGCCAGTCGGCGCACCAGGTCAGCGGGATCGTCGAGTCCCCGTCGACGGGGGCCCCGTCCGCCTCGACGGCCGTGGCCGGCGCGGACTCGGCCGGGTGGGCGGACCGCGACCCCCCGCGGGGCGAGTGGCTCACCCGCAGGGCGTGGACGGCGACGACGAGGTCGAAACCGTCGGTCGTGGTGACCGCGACGCTCGGGCGGCATGCCACTCGGTGACCGGCACGGGTGAGCTCGTCGGCGATGGCAGCGGCGATGGCCTCGTCGATGCCGGCCGTCAAGGCGGCCAGGGAGGGCTGTGCCGCAGCAGCCGACGGTGGCAGGTCCGACGGCGTCGCTGGCATGGTCGCCACGTGGCCCTCGTCCGTGTCGCCGTGGACCGAACCCGTGGTGTCGGAGGGCGGCGGCGGGGTGGAGTACGTGATGAGGACGGTGCACATGGTGCTCTCCCTGATCGAAGCCGTCGGTGTGCGGCGCTGCGTCGATGGTGCGCGCCCGTCGGGGCCCGGGGTACGGCCGAAGGTCGGGCGGCCGCGGGACCAAGGTCCCGAATCGGACAGGACCGTTGCACCTGCCGCCGCCCCCTCCTGGCGGCGCAGGCTGGGTGCGAGGTGAGGAGCACCATGGACGAGATGACACGCCCTGATGGCGGACCGCGTGCGGCGACACGTGTCGAGGGAGGCCGCGGAGCGGGTGCGTCCGGGCGGATGAGCCGGATCGTGGTGGGCGTGGACGGCTCGAAGCAGAGTCGCATCGCGCTGCGCTGGGCCTGCGCTGATGCGCTCGCCAAAGGGGCAGTGGTCGTCGCGGCAGCGGTGTGGCACCTCTACCCGCTGGCGCCGCCCGAGCGTGTCGGTGCGTCGCCGTGGTGGTTCACGAC
>NZ_JBFULD010000434.1:0-2879 GCF_056400505.1 Terrabacter sp. P5_B1 | reverse complement strand
CGCTCGGTGTGCACGACGTCGAGGACGTCGCCGAGGGCGCGCAGGATGACGCTCTCCTCGCCGAGCGACGGGAGCACCCGCTCGATGTATGCCGTGTAGGCACCCGACGGGCCGACGACGAGGATGCCGCCCGACTCGAACCGCCGCCGGTCGGAGTAGAGCAGGTAGGCCGCGCGGTGCAGCGCGACGACGGTCTTGCCGGTGCCCGGGCCGCCCGTGATCTCGGTGATGCCGCGCGCGCTGGCGCGGATCGCCTCGTCCTGGTGGGCCTGGATCGTGGCGACGATGTCACGCATGCGACCGCCGCGGCTGCGGGTCAGGGCCGCCATGAGGGCGCCGTCGCCGACGACGACGAGGTCGTCCGGGGCCTCCGGGACCATGAGGTCGTCCTCGATGCCGATGACGGTGGTGCCCTTGCTGCGCAGGACGCGACGGCGGAGCACGCCCATCGGCTGGGTCGGCGTCGCCCGGTAGAAGGCGGACGCCGCCGGTGCGCGCCAGTCGATGACGAGCGGCTCGTAGTCGTCGTCGCGGACGCCGAGGCGCCCGATGTAGCGAACCTCGCGGTCGCCGCCGGCGCCGTCCCCGCCGTCCCCGGCAGCGCTGCCGGCGCCGCCAGTCGCCTCGGACGGCGGGCGCTGGCCGTTGCCGTGGCTGTTGCCGTGACCGTTGCTGTGGATGGCCGCGGCGCGCAGCATGGCGTGGTCGAT
Source organism: Terrabacter sp. P5_B1 (assembly GCF_056400505.1). Lineage (NCBI taxonomy): Bacteria > Bacillati > Actinomycetota > Actinomycetes > Micrococcales > Intrasporangiaceae > Terrabacter > Terrabacter sp. P5_B1. The sequence goes on along the minus strand of NZ_JBFULD010000434.1, from coordinate 2,169 downwards.
GTCGAGGCGGCCGAAGACGAGCCCCTCGTACTGGGTGTCGAGCGCGGTGCGTCGCTTCGCGGCGTGGAACATCAGCGCGTCACGCTCGAAGAGGGCGGCCCCCTCGGCGTCGCCGACCTCGACCTGACGGCCGAACTGGCTGCGGGCGAGGCCCTCGGCCTGGACGCTGTCGGCGCGCACGCCGGCCTTCTCCAGCTCCTCGTGGACACGGTCCACATGCGCCTGTTCGACGGCAATCTCGCGGGCCAGCTCGTCGGGCATGCTCTTGGTCGACACGGGTGAGACGTCGCGCGAACCGGGCGCGCTGCTCCGCTGTGACGATGCGTTCGAAGTGCTCACTGACATCCAAGGACTCTGAGGGACGCCTCGGGCGGCGCGGGAACCATCAAGTCTACTGTCCCTTCATGCCCACAAAGGCCTGTATGCCGCCAACTGGCGTGCCGCTCGTCGGACGGTTCGTCCGGCTCGACGTGACGACGGCCGCGGACGCCGCCGGACTCTTCGCCATCTACTCCGACCCCCGCTGCTACGAACAGGGTTTCGCGATGATGCAGCCCCACCGGACGGTGGCCGACACCGAAGCGCTCGTCGCGGCCGCGGCGGAGGCCCGCGGCACCGACGGGACGGGCCGGACGGCATACACGATCAGGCTCGTCGCCGACGGCGACCTCGGCCCGGCGGGCACGATCGTCGGCTCGAGCTCGCTCGGTGACGTCGACACCGGACGCGAGCACGTGCACCTGGGGTGGACGATGTACGGCTCGCGCTGGTGGGGCACGCAGGTCAACCCGGAGAGCAAGCTCCTGCTCCTCGAGCACGCCTTCGAGACGTGCGGTTTCGGGCGGGTGAAGATCCAGACCGACGTCATCAACGCCCGGTCGCGGGCAGCCATCCTCAAGCTGGGGGCGGTCTTCGAGGGCGTCACCCGTCGCGACGTGCGCCGGCCCGACGGCACCTGGCGGGACAGCGCGGTGCACTCGATCCTCGTCGACGAGTGGCCCACGGTCCGGGCAGGCCTGCTGGCTCGCCTGGGCGCACCCTAGGCTGGGCGCCGTGAAGGTCCTCGTGCTCGGCTCAGGCGCCCGTGAACACGCTCTCGTCAAGGCCGTCGCGGCCGATCCCGAGGTCGACGCGGTCATCGCCGCGCCGGGCAACCCGGGCATCGACGTCACCGCCCTCTGCGTCCCCGTCGACATCCTCGATGGGGACGCGGTCGCCGCCGTCGCGCGCGAGCACGGGGTCGACCTCGTCGTCGTGGGCCCCGAGGCACCGCTCGTCGCAGGCGTYGCCGACGTATGCCGTGAGGCCGGGTTCGCCGTCTTCGGGCCGTCGGCAGAGGCGGCCCGTCTCGAGGGGAGCAAGTCCTTCGCCAAGGAGGTCATGGCCGCTGCCGACGTGCCGACCGCCCTGGCCCACGTGTGCACGACGATGGAGCAGGTCGAGGCGGCCGTCGACGCCCTCGGCGCCCCGCACGTCGTCAAGGACGACGGGCTCGCCGCGGGCAAGGGCGTCGTCGTCACCGACTCGCGCGAGGTCGCCGTCGAGCACGCCCGTGCCTGTCTCGCCAAGCCCGACGGCCGGCTCGTCGTCGAGGAGTTCCTCGACGGGCCGGAGGTGTCGGTCTTCTGCATCAGCGACGGCGAGACCGTCGTCGCGCTCGCACCCGCGCAGGACTTCAAGCGCGTCGGTGACGACGACGCCGGCCCCAACACCGGTGGGATGGGCGCCTACTCTCCGCTGGACTGGGCGCCGGCCGGGCTGACCGACGAGATCGTCCGGCGCGTGGCGCAGCCGACCATCGACGTGATGCGCCGCCGTGGCACGCCCTTCGTCGGCGTCCTCTACGTCGGCCTCGCCCTCACCCGTCGCGGCCCGCGGGTGATCGAGTTCAACGCGCGCTTCGGCGACCCTGACGGCCAGGCGTCGCTCGCCCGGCTCGAGACGCCCTTCGCCCAGCTGCTCCTCGCTGCCGCCACCGGTGGCCTCGCCGACTTCGGCCGGCTCCGCTGGTCCGCTGACCACGCCGTCGTCGTGGTCGTCGCCTCGGCCGGCTACCCCGCTGCCCCGCGCGCCGGGGACCACATCACGGGACTCGACGCCGCGGCCGAGGTGCCGGGCGTCGTCGTGCTCCACGCCGGCACCGCCCTCGACGGCGACGGGGTGCTCGTC
>NZ_JBFULD010000433.1:0-2900 GCF_056400505.1 Terrabacter sp. P5_B1 | reverse complement strand
CCTTCGAGGACATCGCCGAGGAGGTCGTCGGTGAGATCCTCGACGAGGACGACGGGCCAGAGCCCGGCGTCGTCGAGACCTCCCCCGACACCTGGAGCGTGCCCGGGCACCTGCGGCTCGACGAGCTCGACACCGCCACCGACCTGCGGCTCGAGAGCAGCGACGAGTACTCGACGATCAGCGGGCTCATCCTCGCGGATCTCGGGCGCACCGCTGTCGTCGGTGACGAGGTGCACCTCGAGGCCCGCCGCGAGATCGCGCCGGACCGTCACCTCGGCGACGGTGAGGCCAGCGGTGAGGACAGCAAGGACGTGTCCCACCCGGGCGACCCTGTCGAGGCGCGCGAGCGCCACCACGAGCCCGAGAGCCGGCACCTGCCGGTGTCGGTGCGCCTCACCGTCGAGGCCGTGGAGCGGCATGTCCCGGCGTCGGTGCGGGTCCAGGTGCTCGACCTCATGTCGGACCTCGAGGCTCTCGGCACCGACGGTGCCCCTGACGCGGGGACGGAGGCCGCCCGATGACGGCCGCCCTGCTGGTCTCCCTGCTGCTCCTCGTCCTCAACGCCTTCTTCGTCGCTGCGGAGTTCGCCCTCGTGGCCAGCAAGCGGCACCGGCTCGAGGTCCTCGCCGAGCGAGGCAGCGTGGCGGCGCGGGCTGCCGTGCGTGGCAGCCGCGAGCTGTCGCTGATGCTGGCCGGCGCGCAGCTCGGGATCACCCTCTGCACGCTGGGTCTCGGTTCGCTGGCCAAACCTGCCGTGGCGGAGCTGCTCACCCCGGTGTTCACCTTCGTGCGCGTCCCGGACGCGGCGGCATACGTCGTCTCCGTCGTGCTGGCCGTGGCGATCGTCGTCTTCCTGCACATGGTCGTCGGCGAGATGGCCCCGAAGTCGTGGGCCATCGCCCACCCCGAGCGGTCGGCGGTGCTGCTGGCGCTGCCGTTCCGCGGGTTCGCACGGGTCATGCGCCCTGGGCTCAGCCTGCTCAACGCCATGGCCAACGGCTGCCTCCGCCTCGTCGGCGTCACACCGCAGGACGAGCTCGGCCAGGTCCACGGCCCCAGGGAGCTCCAGCTGCTCATCGCCAGCTCCAAGGACCACGGCATGCTCGCCGAGCCGGAGCACCGGGTGCTCGCGGGCGCCATCGACCTGGACACGACCTCGCTGACCGATGCCGTCGTCCCGGTCGCCGCGTTCGTCGCGGTCGCCACGACCACGACCTGCGCCGAGGCGGAGGCCGTTTCGCGAGACAGCGGCCGCTCCAGGCTCGTCGTCCGCGAGGGAGGCGACGCGGTGGGCATCGCCCACGTCCGCGACATCGTGCGTGCCCTCCCCGGAGCGGCCGTCACGACCGTCACGACACCGGTGGTCCACGTCGACGCCGGGCTGTCCCTGCTCGACGCCGTGTCGGTGATGCGGGCCCAGCACGCCCAGCTCGTCCTCGTGGACGACGTGTCCGGGCCGGTCGGGCTCGTGACGATGGAGGACCTGCTCGAGCGCGTCCTCGGTCGGTTCGACGACGAGACGGACGCCTAGTCACGGTCAGGTGAGGCGCGCCGGCACCGCGTTGCTGGGGTGCACCTGAATGCCTGCTGGGAGGAATGTCCGAAGCGGGCGATCTTCCGGTCCAGCGTGGCGGCGTACCGGAAGATCTCCACCGCGTCACGATTCGGCCAAGTCGGTTGCTGAGCGTGACATGCCGCTGAATGATGGGGCGCGCGCGGTCGTCGGGGGGTAGGTTGCGGCTGCTGCAGAGCATGTTGGACGGCCGACCCGGTCCCCGGCACGACCACGACCCGGAGGTGGCGACACCCATGAGCACTCCCCTYGAGCTCGAGCCCGGCGCGACCTCGGCCCAGCCGGAGTCCGTCCTGGCGGGCGAGAAGCGCATCGAGGGGCGCTCGCTCGGACAGATCGCCTGGACCCGCCTCAAGCGCGACAAGGTCGCGCTCGCCGGCGGGTTTGTCGTCGTCTACCTCATCGTCGTCGCGGTCTGCGCGCCCCTCGTGGTGGGCCTGCTCGGTCACCCCCCGAACGAGTTCCACCAGGAGCTCATCGACCCGAACACCCAGATCCCGATCGGCCCGTACGGCGGCATGTCCAAGGACTTCCTCTACGGGCTCGAGCCGGTCAACGGCCGCGACATCTTCAGCCGCGTCGTCTACGGATCACAGATCTCGTTGCTCATCGCCTTCCTCGCCACCCTGCTCTCCGTGGTGATCGGCACGGTCCTCGGGGTCGTCGCCGCCTTCTTCGGTGGGGTCGTCGACACCATCATCAGCCGCACGATGGACGTCTTCCTCGCCTTCCCCCTGCTCGTCTTCGCGCTCGCCCTGGCCGGCGTCGTGCCCGACGAGGCCTTCGGCCTGAAGGGCGACACCCTGCGCATCTCGGTCATCGTCTTCATCATCGGCTTCTTCAACTGGCCGTACATCGGGCGCATCATCCGCGGCCAGACGCTGTCGCTGCGCGAGCGGGAGTTCATCGACGCCGCCCGCAGCTTGGGGGCACGCTCGCCCTACATCCTCTTCAAGGAGCTGCTGCCCAACCTCGTGGCGCCGATCCTCGTCTACGCGACGCTGCTCATCCCGACCAACATCCTCTTCGAGGCGGCGCTCTCCTTCCTCGGTGTCGGCGTCCAGCCCCCCACCGCCACGTGGGGCGGCATGCTCTCGGACGCGGCCCAGTGGTACCAGATCGACCCTTGGTTCATGCTCTGGCCCGGCCTCGCCATCTTCGTGACGGTGCTGGCCTTCAACCTCTTCGGGGACGGCCTGCGTGACGCCCTCGACCCGCGGTCCCGGTAACCACCGCAGCCCGCATCCCGCAACACGAAGGAGCGCATCCACTCATGAAGAACACACGCGTGATGGCGGTCGCGACCGCGGCCGCCCTCGCCCTGGGG
>NZ_JBFULD010000432.1:0-2949 GCF_056400505.1 Terrabacter sp. P5_B1 | reverse complement strand
CCTTTGTGTCAACCGTGAATACAAGCCATGCGACCCACAAGACGGCACGGTGCGCTGGGGCCTCCCGAACGAGTGAACGGGCGTGCTCGCGAATGGCGGCTTCCCCGCGGTACGTCTTGCGTGCGTGGTTGCCCGCCACCCGGGTGGTCCAGTAGTTCAGCGATGTTGACACCGGAATGCCAACCGCCGGGATAGCGAACTTGATGACGTTGCGTTGCAGCAGGTACTTGCCGACCACCGGCAACGACTTTGCGCCGACGAGCACAGACCCCGAATAGAACTTCTTGATCAAAGGCCGCAGGAAGACCGGCACGGCCTTAGCTGCAGCGCCTTCGGCCACCTCACCGGCCTTGATCACAAGAGCCGTCCGGACGAACCTCCAGAGGTCCTCGGGGTCCGCGAAATCGACCGGGACGCGGTAGAGAACGGCAATGTCGTAGGCCAGTCGCAGCTGCAGCGCCGTCGTCGAGAACAGGTCAACCGAGAACGACAGCACCGCCGTTGAAGTGGTGAGCGGTGAGGCTCCGCCAAGGCTGCCAATGGTGGCCGCGACGGCAGCGGTGTACGCGGAAGCGCTCGGTCCGTCGTTCCCGACACGGGCACGACGGACGGTGCCACGGCCGTCGTCACCGTCCGGGGCGCCGCGACCCTGCCGATGAGCGGCTGGGTGCTGGAGTCCCTCGGCGGCAGCGTCACCATCACCGTGACGTCCCGCGCTCGAGCTCCGCTCGGTTGAGCCCGAGCCAGGTGTCCCGACAGGCTCCGGTCGGAGGCCGCTGCCCGATGTGCGCGGCGCGCCTCGGTGCTGCCGTAGGCTGTTCGATCGTGGCTGTTGACTTCACGCAAGAGATCAAGGACCTGCGCGCGACGATGGACTCCGTGCGTGGGGTCACCAACCTCGACGAGCTGGCGCGCACGATCAAGGAGCTCGAGGAGCAGGCCTCCGCCCCCGACCTGTGGGACGACCCCGACGCCGCCCAGCAGGTGACGAGCGCCCTGAGCCGCGCCAACTCCGAGCGTGACCGCGTCCTCGGCATGGACGCGCGCATCGAGGACCTCGAGACCCTCGTCGAGATGGGCCAGGAGGAGAGCGACGCCGCCACCATGGAGGAGGCCGAGCGCGACCTCGCCACCCTGAAGAAGGACGTCGGCGAGCTCGAGGTCCGCACCCTGCTGTCGGGGGAGTACGACGAGCGCGAGGCCGTCGTCACGATCCGCTCGGGCGCGGGTGGCGTCGACGCCGCCGACTTCGCCGAGATGCTCATGCGCATGTACCTCCGCTGGGCCGAGCGCCACGGCTACCCGACGAAGGTCATGGACACCTCCTACGCCGAGGAGGCCGGCCTCAAGTYCGCCACCTTCGAGGTCAACGTGCCGTACGCCTTCGGCCACCTCTCCGTCGAGGCGGGCACGCACCGCCTCGTCCGGATCAGCCCGTTCGACAACCAGGGCCGTCGCCAGACGAGCTTCGCGGCCGTCGAGGTCATCCCGCTCATCGAGAGCGACGACTCCATCGACATCCCCGAGAACGAGCTGAAGATCGACGTCTTCCGCTCGAGCGGCCCCGGTGGCCAGAGCGTCAACACGACGGACTCGGCGGTGCGCATGACGCACCTGCCGACCGGCATCGTGGTGTCGATGCAGAACGAGAAGAGCCAGATCCAGAACCGCGCGGCTGCGCTGCGCGTCCTCCAGTCTCGACTGCTCCTGCAGCGCAAGGCCGAGGAGGCCGCGGTGAAGAAGGAGATGGCGGGCGACGTCAAGGCGAGCTGGGGTGACCAGATGCGCTCCTACGTCCTCAACCCCTACCAGATGGTCAAGGACCTGCGCACCGAGTTCGAGACGGGCAACCCGAGCGCGGTCTTCGACGGCGACATCGACGGGTTCATCGAGGCAGGGATCCGCTGGCAGATCGGCCAGAACCGCCAGCAGGACTGAGTCCGACCCACGCCTGCCCCGCCACGCCGGGCGGGTTGCTTTCCCGAGGGTTGCGCCCGGCTGCACGTAGCCTCGTATGCGGTTCCGTGCACGCCTGCCGACGTATGCCGGCACGTGCCCTCCCCGCCCAGCCGCCGTTCCGCTGATGACCAGCCCAGTACGAGTCGAGGCACGACCCATGATCCTCTTCGAGAACGTCACGAAGACCTACCCGCGGACCACGCGTCCGGCGCTCGACGACGTCAACCTCGAGATCCCGCGGGGCGAGTTCGTCTTCGTCGTCGGCACGTCGGGTTCGGGCAAGTCCACGATGATGCAGCTCGTCATGAAGGAGCAGGACGTCACGCGCGGTCGCATCCTCATCGCGGGTCGCGACCTCGACCGCCTCCCGGAGCGCAAGGTGCCGGCTCTGCGCCGCGAGATCGGCTGTGTCTTCCAGGACTTCCGTCTGCTGCCCAACAAGACGGTCTTCCAGAACGTCGCCTACGCCCTGCAGGTCCTCGGCAGCAGCCGGGCCCGCATCCGCCAGACCGTGCCCGAGACGCTCGAGCTCGTCGGACTTGCAGGCATGGAGAAGCGCCTGCCGCACCAGCTCTCCGGTGGTGAGCAGCAGCGGGTCGCGATCGCCCGGGCCTTCGTCAACCGGCCGCCGATCCTGCTCGCCGACGAGCCCACGGGCAACCTCGACCCCGACACCAGCCTCGGCATCGTCCAGCTGCTCGACCGCATCAACCGCACGGGCACGACGGTCGTCATGGCCACCCACGACACCGTGACCGTCAACGCCATGCGCAAGCGCGTCATCCGGCTCGACCGAGGGGTGCTCGTCAGCGACATGGAGGCGGCGGACTACACGACGGGCTCCATCCCGCGGGTGCGGCTCGACGAGGAGACGGCCCCGCCGCGACGCGCCGACCAGCCAGAGGTGTCCGACGGCCACGACGACGGGGACCCCGCGGCATACGCCAGCACCGACGATGCCGACGACCCTGGCGAGCAGCTGGACACGAT
>NZ_JBFULD010000431.1:0-2951 GCF_056400505.1 Terrabacter sp. P5_B1 | reverse complement strand
CTGCTCGCCTGCAAGGAGCACGACGTCGACCACCTGCTCATCGGCGGCGGCGTCGCGGCCAACTCGCGGCTGCGCGCCCTCGCCGAGGAGCGGTGCGCCAAGGCCGGCGTCACCCTGCGCGTTCCCCGGCCCGGGCTGTGCACCGACAACGGGGCGATGGTGGCGGCGCTCGGGGCGCAGATGGTGGCCAAGGGGCGCGAGCCGAGCGACCTCGGGCTTCCCACGGACTCGTCGATGCCGGTCACGCTCGTCCAGGCTTAGGGCGCTTTCAGGTCCGCGTGGYTGGGTCGTCGGGTGCGCGCACGCCCTCGCGGCGTGGAGCGTCAGCCGGCCGTCCCAGCCCACGCCTACTTGCGTATGCCGGTTGCCGGCTGCCGATGCCGCTCGGGCGCCCGCGCGCCCTCCTTCTCGACCAACGCGCGCCTCTCGTCCTGGCCGGGTGTGACCCGGCCACGCGCTATCTGCACCCCCGCTCGGTCGTCGGCTCGTGCCCGGAAGGTTGGGGGGGCGGTGGGGCAGGTGGCTCATCCCCGGGCTGGTGACGGTCGTTCCCGCCCGGTCGGTCAGGGGCAGTGGGCCAGGCCCATTCTCAGCTTGAGGTCGACGACTCGGGTGGCGGCGGTCTGCACCTGCTTGGCGAAGGCGGGGTTCTGTTTCATCTTCGTCGTGATGGCTTCGTGCATGGCGGGGACGGTGGCCGGTCGGGCCGTCAGGGTGATGTCGCCCCCGGCCTCGATGAAGCGCGTGGCGCGCTCGTCGACCGGCACGGCGGCCACGGCCCTGGCGGCGCCGACGTCGTCGGTGATGACGACGCCGTCGTAGGAGAGCCGGTCGCGGAGCAGGTCCGTGACGATCGCCCTGGAGAAGACGGCGTTGGTGCCGGGGTCGATGCGGCTGTAGGTCGCCGAGCCCACCATGACGAGCTCGACGCCGTCCTGGACGCCCGTGCGGAACGGCTCGAGGTAGGGGTCGTCGACGGTAGTCGTGCGGTCAGTGATGCCGCTCGCCGTGACGTCGGTGTTGCCGGTGATCCGCCCGATGCCCGGGAAGTGCTTGACGGTGGCGGCCACCCCGCCGGCGCGCATGCCGGCGAGGAAGGCACCGACCATGCGCGAGACCCGCTCGGGATCGCTCGAGAACTGCCGGTCGTACTGGCCGATGGGGCCGTTGGCGCGGCCGATCGAGGTCGGCACCGTGTCGGCGACCGGCGCCAGGTTGACGTTGATCCCGGCCTGGCGCAGCTCGGTCGCCCACCGGGCGGCGCTGGCGGTCAGGGCGCCCGGCGAGCCCTGGTCCTGGACGCGGGCCGACGGCATACGACTGAAACCGGTGCCGCGCAGCTGCTGCACGGCGCCGCCCTCCTGGTCGGCGGCGAGGAGCAGCCCGAGCCCCGCGGTGGTCCCCTTCGACGCGAGGGCAGCGAGGTGCCGCGTCGTCGCACGGACGCTGTCGACGCCCCCCGTCCAGCCACCGAGGAGGATGACGCCGCCGAGGTGACGGCTGGTGACGAGGGCGTCGAGGCTCGTGCGGCTCGCGGCGTGGTCGAGGCCGACCATGAGCAGCTGGCCGGCCCGCTCGCCGGCGTCCATGTCGGCGACGATGCGAGAGGCGCACGACGCTGGGGGCGCGGGCGGTGCAGGCCTGCTCGTCGTCGCGGCAGGCTTCGCGGCAGACGTCGTCGGGGGCGCCGTCGTCGGGGCCGCGGCGGACGCCGTGCCGACGGAGGAGGGGGAGGTGGCCACCGGCGGCGAGGAGCAGGCGGCCGCGAACGTCGCGGCGGCCACCAGGACGGCCGTCGGGAGGCTGCGGTGGTGACCGCGTCCGCGGGGGCTCTGGCGCATCGTTCGAGCCTATCCTCGGCGGGGGTCGTCGCGGGTGACCTGCTGCGGTGAGGCGCGGTGAGCTGCAGTGGACTGCGGTGGGCAGGGCTGGGGCGACCCGAACCGGTACGTTGCGGCTGTGACGACCGAACCCACCCCCGTCGTGCTCGACGTCGACACCGGAGTCGACGACGCGTGCGCGCTGCTCCTCGCCGCCCTCCACCCCGCCCTCGACCTGCGGGCCGTCTCCTGCGTCGGTGGCAACGCGCCCGTCGACGATGTCGTGCGCAACACGCTGCTCGTCCTCGAGGCGGCCGGCCGCACCGACGTGCCGGTCGCTCGTGGCGCCGAACGGCCCCTGCTCGAGGCTCCGGTCGACGCCCGCCACGTCCACGGCGACGACGGCATGGGTGACCTCGGCTGGGGCCCACCGGCAACCCGGACCGACCGACGCCACGCCGAGCTGCTCCGCGACATCTGCCGCCAGGCGGCTGAGACCGACCGTCCCGTCACGCTCGTTCCGCTCGCGCCCCTGACCAACATCGCGCTCCTGCTGCGCACGTATCCCGATGCAGCGCAAGGCATCTCGGAGATCGTCTTCATGGGCGGCGCGGCGCACGTCGGGAATGCGACGGCCTCGGCCGAGTTCAACGTCTTCCACGACCCGGAGGCGGCCGCGGTCACCCTCGACGCCGCCGCCGACCTCGGCATCCCGGTGACGATGTACGGCCTCGACGTCTTCTACGAGCCGGTCGTCGGTGCGGACGTGGTGGACGAGCTCATCGCGGTCGGAGGCCGAGGGGCGGCCGAGCTCGGTGGCCGGCTGATCGCCTTCCAGAACGAGCGGTTCGGCCGAGACGCGTCCACGATCGGCGACGCCGGCGCCGTCTGCGCGGTCATCGACCGAGCCGGGCTGACGACGGAGACGCTGCCGCTGCGGATCGAGCTTGCGGGCACGTGGTCGCGCGGGCGCACCATCGTCGACCGCCGCGACTGGAGCGGGGACATGGCACACGATCCGCACGGCGAGCCCCCGGTCCGCATCGAGGTGGCCCTCGGCGTCGACGGGGCCCGCTACGCCGCGCTGTGGGCCGACACGCTCCTCGGCCGTACGGGGGAGCGCTGATGGGG
>NZ_JBFULD010000430.1:0-2958 GCF_056400505.1 Terrabacter sp. P5_B1 | reverse complement strand
CGCCGGCGGGCCCGACGGCATACGGCCCCGCCCTGCTCGGTGCGCCCAAGCCGGCCGTCGACTCGCTCTTCGGTGACCTCTGGCCCGAACGAGGTCTCGCACCCCAGGTGAGGCTGCTGCTCGCGTGCCTGGGCATCGGTGTCCTGTCCGCGATCGTCCTGCCCTACCACGCGTTCGGTGTAGGCCTCTTCGGGGTGCTCGTCGTCGGCGGCATCGTCCTCTGGCGCACCACGAGCCGCAGGGGGTGGTGGACGGTGCTCAGCAGCGTCCTGTGCGTCGCGCTCGCCTCCCTCTCCGTGCTGCGGGCGGCCGAGTGGCTCACGATCATCGCCGTGATGCTCGGAGTCGGCGTGCTGACGACGGCGCTCACCGACGCGAAGGGACTGCTCGCGCTCCTGGCCGGACTCGCCTCGTGGCCCCTCGCGGCCGTGCGCGGGCTGCCCCTGCTCGGGCGGACCCTCGCCGTCACGAGCCGGATCAGCGTCGTCTGGCCAGTGGTGCGCACGGCGGCCCTCTCGCTCATCGCTCTCGTCGTCTTCGGAGGCCTCTTCGCCTCGGGCGACGCGGTCTTCGGGTCGTGGGCGCAGGCCCTCGTGCCCCAGCTCGCGTGGGACAGCCTGACCCTCCGCGTCTTCGTGGGGTTCGTCATGGGGGGCGCCCTGCTCGCCGCGGGCTACGTCGCCCTCAACCCGCCGCGCGTCGAGCGCGTGGCGCTCCCACAGGGGCGTCCGGTCGCGCGGCTCTGGGAGTGGGCCGTGCCGGTCGCTCTCGTCGTGGCCCTCTTCCTCGCCTTCGTCGTGGCCCAGGCGGCCGCCCTCTTCGGCGGCCACGAGTACATCCAGCGGACGACCGGCCTGACGTATGCCGACTACGTGCACCAGGGCTTCGGCCAGCTGACTGCGGCCACGGTCCTCACCCTGGCCACCGTCGCGCTGGCCGTGCGCAAGGCGCCGCGGTCGACGGCGCGGGAGCGGCTCGTCCTGCGCGCCACGCTCGGCGCGCTCTGCGGTCTGACCCTCGTCGTCGTCGCGTCGGCGCTGCACCGGATGGACCTCTACCAGCAGGCCTACGGCTTCACCCTGCTCCGGGTCCTCGTCGACGCCTTCGAGCTGTGGCTCGGGCTGCTCGTCGTCCTCGTCCTCGTGGCCGGCGCGCGCCTTTCCGGGTGGTGGCTGCCGCGGGCTGCGCTGGTCTCCGCCGCCGCCTTCGTGCTCGTCGGAGGTCTGGCGAACCCCGAGGCGTGGGTGGCGCAGCGCAACATCGACCGCTACGTGGCGACGGGCCGGCTCGACGCCTCCTACCTCGTGACGCTCGGCGACGACGCCCTGCCGACGATCATGACGGGGCTGCCCGCAGAGATCTCGGCGTGCATCGCCCTGGCGCGTCCCGGCGACGCACCGAAGGACGTCCTCGAGTGGAACCTCGGCCGCAGCCGGGCAGCAGCCGTGCGACCTCCGATCGCGGTGTTCGACGCGTCCGCGCGGTCGTGCCTGTCGAGGTACGACTCCTGAGGTGCGGCAGGATGGCCGGGTGCGTCACGACATCGCCGAGCTGTTCGAGCTCGACCCGGCCCTGACCCACCTCAACCACGGTGCGTTCGGGGCGGTGCCCCGGTCGGTCCGCGAGGCCCAGGACCGGGCCCGCGCCCGCATCGAAGGAGCACCCATGCGGGCCTTCCGGGACGAGCTGCCGGCGGCGCTGGCCGCCGCGCGAGGGGCGGCGGCCGCCTTCCTCGACGTGCCGGCCGACTCGACCGCCCTGGTGCGCAACGTCACCGAGGCCGTCGGGGTGGTGCTCCAGGGCCTGGGCGTCGGTCCCGGGGACGAGGTCGTCGTCAGCAACCACGGCTACCGCACGGCCGGCTGGTCCGTCGAGGCGCGCGGTGGCACGCTCCGCACAGCGGACTTCGACGTCGAGGCCGACCCGTCCACGGTGGTCGCGGCCTTCGCGGCCGCGGTGACCGATCGGACGCGTCTGGTCGTCATCGACCACATCACGTCGCCGACCGCGCTCGTCCTGCCCGTCGCCCAGGTCGCCGCGGCGGTGGCGCCGGTGCCGGTCCTCGTCGACGCGGCGCACGTGCCCGGCAGCCTGCCCGGGGTCGACGTCGAGGCCCTCGGCGTCGCGTTCTGGGCCGGCAACCTGCACAAGTGGGCCTACACGCCGCGGGCCGCCGCCGCGCTGTGGGTCGCGCCCGAGCACCGCGAGGCGATGCGGCCCCTCGTCACCTCCTGGAGCCACGGACTGCCCTACCCCGAGCGCTTCGACCTGCAGGGCACCGTCGACCACTCCGCGTGGGTCGCGGTGCCGGACGGTCTTGCCGCCTGGCAGGCCCTCGGCGGGTGGGAGCAGGTCCAGCGCAGCGCGGACCTCCTCCTCCGCGGGGTGAAGCTCGTGCGGGACGCGCTGGGGACCGAGAGCCCGCACGGCGGCATACCCTCGGCGCCCTGCCTGCGGCTCGTCGCGCTGCCCGAGGGCGTTGCGACGACCACGGAGGATGCCGAGGCGCTGTGGCACCGGCTGTATGCAGCCGGCTTCGTCGTCCCGCCGGTCGCCKTCGCCGGGCGGGGCCACCTCCGCCTTGCCGCGGCCCCCTACAACGACGAGGACGACTACGCGCGACTCGCAGCCGCGCTGCCCGGGGTCCTCACCGCCTGAGCAACTCGATGCGGCCGATGACCTCGGGATGTGGAAAGATCGACCGACCCCCGGAACGATGCCCTCGAGGAGGCCCTGCGCCATGACCGACGCCCAGACGACCCCCTTCCACCGGGTTCTCCTCAAGCTCTCCGGCGAGGTGTTCGGGGGTGGCCGCATCGGCCTCGACCCGGCCGTCGTCTCCGGCATCGCGAACCAGATCGCCGACGCGGTGCGCGGCGGTGTCGAGGTCGCCGTCGTCATCGGCGGCGGCAACTTCTTCCGTGGCGCCGAGCTCCAGCAGCGAGGCATGGACCGCAC
>NZ_JBFULD010000429.1:0-2976 GCF_056400505.1 Terrabacter sp. P5_B1 | reverse complement strand
CTCCCTGAGGTGGGCGACGGCCCGTTCCGTGTCTCCRCGGAACGCCTCGGGGTCGACGGTCCCCAGGGAGAGCCGGACGTCGACGTCATCGTCCTCGATGACGAGCTCGGCGTCGGAGCTGAAGGGGGTCAGCGTCCACCACGGGCGTCCGGACGCAACGGCGTGCGCGCGGACCTGGGCGAGCGTCCAGTAGGAGGCCGAACCGAGGACCGACTCGAGGTCGACGGGCACGTTGTTGCCGGCCGCTGCGTTGGCCCAGCTGGCCTGGAGGAACTCGTCGCTCGTGAGGACGAGGTCGTGGGCGCGGGTGCGGATGCGTTCGGCGTCGGCCAGCACGATGATCGACTCGGCGGGCAGCACGTCGAGCACGGACTCCATGCCGTCGACGAGGACGGGGGCCAGCGACTCCATGCCCTCGACGGCGATGCCCTCGGCGACCTTGGTCAACATGTCGGCGACGCCGGGCAGCTGCGCGGCCAGCTCGGCCGCTCGCGCGCGCACCTCGTCGGTCAGCAGGACCTCGCGGCACGGCGGGGCCCAGAGACCGTGCTCCGCGATCTCGAGGCTGCGCTGGTCGGCGACCTTGAACCACCGCACCTCCTCGACGGTGTCGCCCCAGAACTCGATGCGGACGGGGTGCTCCTCGGTCGKGGGGAAGACGTCGAGGATCCCKCCACGCACGGCGAACTCCCCGCGGCGCTCCACGAGGTCGGTGCGCGTGTAGGCCGCGGCGGCGAGCGCCTCGACCACGTCGGAGAGCGGCYGCTCGTCGCCGGGACGCAGTGCCACCGGCACGAGGTCGCCCAGTCCCTTGGTGATCGGCTGGAGGACCGCACGGACCGGGGCGACGACGACCGACAGGGGGCCGTATGCCGTGTCGTCGGGGTCGGGGTGCGCGATCCGCCGCAGGACGGCCAGCCGCCGGCCGACCGTGTCGCTGCGGGGCGAGAGGCGCTCGTGCGGAAGGGTCTCCCAGCTCGGGAAGACGGCAACGGCATCGGGCGGCAAGAAGGCCTCGAGGGCCGCGGCCAGGTCGTCGGCCTCACGCGTCGTGGCCGTCACGACCACGACCGGCCCGGCGTCGCCGGTGGCGCGTGCCAGGGCGGCGACGAGGAACGGACGGCTGCCGTCGCTCCCCGACACGTCGACGAGCTGGGCGCGCCCCACCTGCTCGAGCACCCGACGCGTGGTGTGCTCGGCCTGCCAGACGTCGAGGAGCCCGGAAAGGCGAGCCGGGATTCGGGTGGTGGTTGCGCTCATGAACAGACGTCCCAACATTTCAGACGGCGATCTACGGGCCAGCCGACGCGCAGGCAGCATGACGGACCCACATCGATCGGACACGGGGTGCCCCACCAGAGTAATCGCGCCGCAAGCGCACCTTCACCGCACCGGCGCGGCCACCCATGCCCCGAGAGGCGTCAGACGGCTGCCGTCAGCCCGACCGGGGTGGGGTGCTGCGAGAAACCGGACAGGTCAGCCCAGTCGTAGCCGAACGCGGCGATGTCGTCGGCGTGGCGAGACCCGATGATGCGGCGTTGCCAACCGCCCGGCCGCCACCAGCCCTCGTACGACGCCCACCGTTGCGCATAGGAGTCGCTGTGACTCCTGCTGAGCTTCGAGGAGTCGATCGGCTGGCTCAGACCGAGGAAGGACTGCACACGCTCCAGCTCGTCGTCCGGGTTCTGGATCAGGCGTTCGTAGTGCACCACGAGCAGCCGGTCGAGGTGGGGAGCGTCGGCCGCCAGGATGGTGTGAGCCGCCAGCCAGTGCTCGACCATCTGGTTGAGCGACTGGAACTTGCGAGGGTTGGTGGACGTGATGCGTCGCCACTTCTTGTTGGACAGGGCGACCGCCACCGGATGCCGGACCACGACGATCAGTCCCGACCCAGGGAACTGCGCCTGGAGGAAGCGGCCCATGATGATGTTCGGCGGAGACTTCTCCACGAGGAACCTCCGGCTGGTGTCCCAGTAGGGGCTCCAGCTGTCGAGCATCGCCTGCGCATTCGCCGCCGTCGTCAGCGGCGACGCCTCGGTGAGGTGTGCCTCCGGACGATGGGCGAACCGGCCGGACCCGCCGTAGACCTTGGCCTTGGGGTAGACCCGCTGGAGGTGTTGTCCTTCGTCCTCTCGGACCCCGGTGTCGACGAGTCCGCTGATCTCCGGATGGCCGTCGAGGATCTTGGCGAAGGGCGTCGTGCCGCTGCGGTGCAGCCCGCCGACGAACACGAGTCGTTTCGGGTCTGGGTCGAGGCTCACAGCGTGCTCAACAATTCGGAGACTGTGCGGTTGGAGACGATCTGGACCGGTGCGGCACCGAGCTTGGCCGACCCGGTGGCTCCCGAGCCCCCCTGGGCGGCGATCGGCTTGGCGACCTCACCGGGTCCGAGCTTGATCATGACGTCGCCGGCCGGGCTCCAGACGAAGACCTGTGTCTTGCCGTCCTTCTCGAGGGCCACCCCGGTGAGGCCCTTTCCCGAGACGGCGGTCGCCGTCGCGCCGTCCGCGGCCTGGGCCATCGCCGTGAAGGCGGTTCCGGTCAGACGCGCTGAACCGTCTGGGTTGAGCAGCCCGTAGCGCGGCTCATCGCTGTTGCGTCCAACCGGGTTCATGACGAGCGGGAGCCACAGCACGCGCCGAACCCCGCCGGCGAGAAGGACGGACACGGTCTTGACCATCTCCTGCGCACGCTGCTCATCGGTGAGGGTTCCGTCCTTGAGGAACTGGCCGACCTCCCACGCCTCTATCGGCATGCCCGCCGGCGTCGTGGCCTTGAGGTAGTCGACGAAAGCCGGGGCGGCTTGCCAGCTCTCGTAGAAGTGCACCTGTCTGATGTCGACCACCTTGTCCTTCTGGAGCTTCTCGGCGAGCGCGAGGTACTCGAGGTTGCGGGTCGCTTGCGGGGAGGCGAGAGCCGCAGCGAGGCTCGCTCCGTCAGTGACGGACTGGATCTGGTCGCCACGGGTTCCGATGC
>NZ_JBFULD010000428.1:0-2980 GCF_056400505.1 Terrabacter sp. P5_B1 | reverse complement strand
GTCATGCGCGAGCAGGCCGGCGGTCGCCACCTGCTCGAGCACAAGTCGAGCAAGAAGATGCGTTCCATCGCGAACGACGTCGAGCTCGCCAAGCCGGATGCCAAGAAGGCCAAGAAGCTCCTCGGCAAGTGAGCCGGGACCCCCACCCATCAGCACTTCGCTGAGCAGCCGGGACCCCGGTAGGCCAGCAGCAGCAAGCACTGCGTCAAGCAGAGAAGGAGTATTCACGTGGCACGCGTGAAGCGGGCGGTCAACGCCCAGAAGAAGCGTCGCGTCGTTCTCGAGCGCGCCAGCGGTTACCGCGGTCAGCGTTCGCGTCTGTACCGCAAGGCCAAGGAGCAGGTCACCCACTCGCTGGGCTACGCCTACCGTGACCGTCGCGCCAAGAAGGGCGACTTCCGTCGCCTCTGGATCCAGCGCATCAACGCTGCGGCACGCGCCAACGGCATGACCTACAACCGGTTCATGCAGGGCCTCAAGGCCGCTGGCGTCGAGGTCGACCGCAAGATCCTCGCGGACCTCGCCGTCAACGACGCGCCGGCCTTCGCCACGCTCGTCGAGCTCTCCCGCGCCAACGTCCCCGCGCAGGCGGCGGCGAAGGTCGCGGGCGACGCCGCCTGAGCGACGTCCGCCCTCAAGACGACACCTCGAGCGCCGGGACGACGCCCGTGCTGACCAACCCCCGATCCGATCGGGTCAAGGCAGTGCGGTCGCTGTCCCGGCGCTCGGTGCGTGCGCGCACCGGTGAGTTCCTCGCGGAAGGGCCCCAGGCCGTCCGTGAGGCGGTCGCCTTCCGGCCCGACCTCGTCCGCGACGTCTACGTCACCGCCGAGGCTGCCGAGCGTCACGCGGCGATCGTCACGGCCGCCCGCGAGGCCGACGTCTGGGTGCGCGAGGTGACGCCCGAGGTGCTGGCCGCCATGAGCGACACCGAGGCGCCGCAGGGCGTCGCGGCCGTGTGCCGGATGCTCGACCTCCCGCTGCCCGACGYCCTCGCGGACCTACCGACCGACGCGCTCGTGTGCGTCCTGACGAACGTCCGCGACCCGGGTAACGCCGGCACGGTCATCCGGGGCGCCGACGCGGCGGGCGCCGACGCGGTCATCGTCAGCGACGCGAGCGTCGACGTCTACAACAGCAAGGTCGTCCGCTCGACGGTCGGGTCGCTGTGGCACGTGCCGCTCGCGGTCGGCTCCAGCGTGCCGGAGATCCTCCAGGCACTGCGTGAGCGAGGGGTGCGGCTGCTGGCGGCCGACGGCGCCGGCACCACGCTGCTGCCTGACGCCGACCTCACCGGGGCGCACGCCTGGGTGATGGGCAACGAGGCCTGGGGTCTCCCACTGGAGGTTCGTGCCGCCTGCGACGACGTGGTCCGGGTCCCCATCCACGGTCACGCCGAGTCCCTCAACCTCGCCATGGCGGCGACGATCTGTCTCTACGCCTCGGCGGAGGCCCACCGCACGGGCCGCTGACAGCGCTCGACGGGCTCCGGTGGCTATCCTCCGTCCATGACCTCTGTCGACGGAACCGGTGCACGATGGCCCGGTTCGGCGTCGGCGACCGACCCCGTCGCCCTCCTGGGCGAGCTGCCCGACGGTCTCGTCGTGGTCGGGCGTGACCGCCGGATCGACTTCGCGAACGCGGAGGCCCTGCGCATCCTCGACTGCGACGCGTCCGACGTCGTGGGCCTGGGCCTGTACGAAGGGCTCCCGCTCACCGACAAGTACGGTCGCGACTGGTGGGCGCACACCGACCCGTGGAACGGTCTCGCGAGCCGCCCCGGTCACCGCGAGAAGCTCCTGGTGGCGCCCAAGGGGCATGACGTCCTCGTCACCGCCCGCTACGTCCGGTCCGACGGTGCCCACACCGTCGAGCGGGTCGTCCTCGGTCTGCGTGATGCCGAGGCCCGACAGCGCGCCGAGCGCGACCAGGCCTCGGTGCTCTCGACGGTGGCGCACGAGCTGCGGGCCCCGCTGACATCGGTCACCGGTTTCACGAGCAGCCTGCTCCGGCGCTGGGACCGCTTCAGCGACGAGCAGAAGCGCCTCATGATCGAGACGATCGAGTCCGACGCGACCCGCCTGACGCGCTTGATCACCGAGCTGCTCGACATCTCGCGGCTCGACTCGGACAGCCTCAACCTCCGGCTCGGGCCGGTCGACCTCCAGGCCCTGCTCACGACGCACGTCGTCCGCTACGAGCTGGGCCGCTCCACCGGCACCGTCGAGCTGCGCCTGGGGGAGCGGGCCCGAGAGCAGGGCCTGCCGCAGATGTGGGCCGACACCGACCGGCTCGAGCAGATCTTCTTCAACCTCATCGAGAACGGCCTGCTGCACGGCGCCGGCAAGGTCACGGTGACGCTCGACCGCGGTGGCGCGCTCGGTGACTCTCCCGAGTCGGTCGTCGTGGAGGTCGACGACGAGGGGGACGGCATACCCCCGTCCGACCGCGAGAAGATCTTCGGCCGCTTCTGGCACGGACCCTCCAACGCGAGCACCGGTCTGGGCCTCTACGTCGTCCGGGGCCTCGTCGAGGCCCACCGCGGCTCGGTGCTCGTCACCGACGGCGATCGGGGCGGGGCGCGCTTCGTCGTGACCCTGCCGGCCGGTCTGCCGTCCGTCGTCGACGGCTGACCTGCGCCCCCGGGACGCTCGACGGCTGACCTGCGCCCCCGGGACGCTCGACGGACCGATTCGCAGCCGCCCCTAGACTGGGCAACCGCACGACAGCCACGCAGAACCGAGCGAGAGCAGCGAACGCACGCCGATGTCCGGACCCAACACGAACTACGACCCGGTCGAGGTCTCCGCGCTCGACCCGGCGAACGTCGACGCAGCGGTGCAGGAGGCGCTCACGGCGATCGCCGCAGCCGCGTCCCTCGACGACCTCAAGGCCGTGCGCATCGCGCACCAGGGGGAGAAGAGCCCGCTCGCCCTGGCCAACCGCGAGATCGGTGCCCTGCCGCCGAGCGCCAAGGCCG
>NZ_JBFULD010000427.1:0-2995 GCF_056400505.1 Terrabacter sp. P5_B1 | reverse complement strand
GCCTGCACGCGCAGGAACTCGCCGGAGATCTGGGCGAGCCGGGCGCACAGGGCGTCCCACAGGTCCGGGTCGCCGTGCATGWGCGCCTTGGTCTTCTCGTGGTTCTTCGAGGGCCCGCCCTCGACGAGGTAGGAGGCGAGGGTGAAGGGCGCACCGGCGAACCCGATGAGCGGGATGTCACCGAGCTCACGGACCAGCTGGCCGACGGCCTCGGTGACGAAGGGGACGTGCTCGGGTGTCAGCGGGACGAGCTGGTCGAGGTCGGCCGCGGTTCGGATCGGGCGGGCCACCACGGGACCCACGCCCGGCACGATGTCGAGGTCGACGCCGATCGCCTTGAGCGGCACGACGATGTCACTGAAGAAGATGGCCGCGTCGACGCCGTGTCGACGCACCGGCTGGAGCGTGATCTCCGTGACGAGGTCGGGCCGCATGCACGACTCGAGCATGGGGATGCCCTCGCGCACGGCGCGGTACTCCGGGAGCGAGCGACCGGCCTGGCGCATGAACCACACCGGCGTCCGGGTGACCGACTCGCGGCGCGCGGCGCGGACGAGGTTGCTCTGTCGGGTGGCGGTCGGAGCAGTGGTCGGCACCGGTCAATCCTGCCACGACGGGCGGGTGCGCCCGAGCCACGCGCACCCGGCGCGCCCTGAGGACAGAACGCCCGACTCCGGCTTACCCTCATCTGGTGCACACGCGAACGTTGCCGGGCAATCACGGCGCGGTCTTCGCACGGACGCTCAGCGCCCTGCGAGACGTCCGTCTGCGCTCCGAGGTGCGCCTGACCGAGGTGCCGGCGCCGACCCGCATCGCCCCGTATGCCGCAGCCCTGACCGCCGACGTCATCGACATCGAAGACCCGGACGAGGACCTGGCGACCGGCCGGTTCGTCATCCTGCACGACCCTGCGGCCCCCGACACGTGGGACGGGCAGTGGCGCATCGTCACCTTCGCCCGGGCCGAGCTCGAGCCCGAGCTGGCCGGCGACCCGATGCTCGGCGCGGTCGGCTGGTCCTGGCTCTCCGACTCCCTGACCAACCGCAACCTCGGCTGGACGGCCGAGGCCGGGACAGTGACGCGCGTCGTCAGCGAGAGCTTCGCGGGTCTGGCCGACCGCGAGGCGAGCGTCGAGATGGAGATCCGGGCCTCGTGGACGCCGGTGGGCGGCGACGTCGCCGACCACCTCCGGGCCTGGGCCGACATGCTGTGCACCATCGCCGGCATACCTCCACTGCCCGACGGCGTGGTCCCGCTACCGGGGCAGCGCCGGTGACGGCAGAGCCGAACGAGAGCATCGACGACGCCGCCGGCACCGCACCTGACACCGTCCCGGATCTCGTCCCCCTGACCCATCCGCGTGACGGCGTGCCCGAGGTCGTCGTCGACGAGCGCACGCTGTTGCGTGCGGCCGAGGCGATCAGGTCGGGCACGGGCCCGGTGGGCATCGACGCCGAGCGGGCGTCGGGCTACCGCTACGGCCAGCGCGCCTACCTCGTCCAGATCAGGCGCCAGGGGTCGGGCACCTGGCTCATCGACCCGATCGCCTGTCCCGACCTCTCCCCCGTCGGCGAGGCCATCGGCGACGCCGAGTGGATCCTGCACGCCGCCACCCAGGACCTTCCGTGCCTGGCCGAGGTCGGCCTGCGTCCGCGGTCGCTCTTCGACACCGAGCTCGGGGGGCGTCTGGCCGGGCTGCCGCGCGTCGGCCTCGGCGCGATGGTCGAGCACTACCTCGGCCTCCAGCTCGCCAAGGAGCACTCCGCCGTCGACTGGTCGGTGCGGCCCCTGCCCGAGCCGTGGCTGCTGTATGCCGCGCTCGACGTCGAGGTGCTCGTCGACCTCCGTGACGCCGTCGCTGCCGAGCTCTCGGCGCAGGGCAAGATCGCTTGGGCCACCGAAGAGTTCGAGCACCTGCTCGACTTCACCGGCCCGGAGCCCCGCGTCGACCCGTGGCGGCGCACCACCGGGATGCACAAGGTCCGCGGCCGACGCGGTCTGGCCATCGTGCGTGAGCTGTGGCTGTGGCGTGACGGCGTGGCCCAGCAGCGTGACACCTCTCCCGGACGGATCCTTCCCGACGCCGCGATCAGCGAGATCGCCATCGCCAACCAGCGCGCGACCAAGCCGCCGCGCACCGTGGGCTCCGCCGAGCCGCGGCTCGCGCGGTCGGTGCGGCGGCACCAGGAGGCGATCCTCGAGGTCCTCGCGCACGCCCTGGCGCTGCCCGAGTCCGACCTGCCCGTCCTCGCGTTGCCGCCCAGCGGTCCGCCCCCACCCAAGGCGTGGGCCGACCGCGACCCCGTCGCCGCTGCCCGTCTGGCGCGTGCCCGGGAGCTGCTCGGCGCCGTCTCCGAGGAGCTAGCCGTCCCGGTCGAGAACCTCCTGACCCMCGACCTGCTGCGCCGCTTCCTCTGGGACGGTCCGGCGGCCCCGACGACGCC
Source organism: Terrabacter sp. P5_B1 (assembly GCF_056400505.1). Classification (NCBI taxonomy): domain Bacteria; kingdom Bacillati; phylum Actinomycetota; class Actinomycetes; order Micrococcales; family Intrasporangiaceae; genus Terrabacter; species Terrabacter sp. P5_B1. Next base: position 551 of record NZ_JBFULD010000427.1, on the reverse strand, counting down.
CGAGGTCGCCGAGGCGCTCGCCGCGATGGGCGCCCGGCGGTGGCAGACGACCATCACCGCACCCCTCATCTCGCTCGCCTGCAGCGAGCACGCCCCCGCCTGACCCGCGCCTCCCCCTGATCGAAGGAGCAGGGGGGTGAGGATGGTCACCCGGGCGCCAGTTGGTGCTGAAGTTACCGAGCAGTAGTCTCGTCCTGACCGCTGGAGAACCACATCAGGAGGCACCGTGCCCCGCGCACTTCACGAGGTCGTCTTCGTCGACGGCGTCCGGACGCCGTTCGGCAAGGCCGGCGACATGGGCATGTATGCCCAGACCCGCGCCGACGACCTCGTCATCCGGTGCATCCGCGAGCTGCTGCACCGCAACCCGAACCTGCCCAAGGACAAGGTCGAGGAGGTCGCCATCGCCGCGACCACCCAGATCGGCGACCAGGGCCTGACGCTCGGCCGCACCGCCGCCCTCCTCTCGGGACTGCCGAACACGACGCCCGGCTACTCCGTCGACCGGATGTGCGCCGGTGCCATGACCGCGGTGACCAACACCGCGAGCT
>NZ_JBFULD010000426.1:0-3026 GCF_056400505.1 Terrabacter sp. P5_B1 | reverse complement strand
CCCAGCCCACCGATGAGGTGGTATGCCGCGTCGCCGCCGCCGGCGCCCGCGCCACCCCTGGCGGGCCCTCAGCCCTACACCCCAGCCCCGCCGAACCGGCTCGCCCTCGCGATCCTGTGCACGATCTTCTGCTTCACACCGTTCGGCATCGTCGCGATCGTCAAGTCGACGTCCGTCAATCCGCTGTGGGCGCAAGGTCGCTGGGGCGAGGCGTGCCGCGCTTCCCGTTCGGTCAAGAGCTGGTGCATCCTCGCCGCCCTCGCGTGGCCCGGTTCAGCCCTCCTCTTCGCATGCACCGGCATGCTCGGGCGGCTCTGACCCAACGGCGAGCCTCGTCAGCCGACGGGGATCGTCCCCGGGCGGGTGCAGACGAGCTCGTCGCCCTTGGGGGCCGCGGAGGGGGCCTGGACGACGCCACCTCCGACCGCGGCGGGCCTGGCCTGCCCAGCACGGTCGTCGACCTGCACGCAGAGCTGCCACTGCTTCACGCCCGGGTCCACGGCTGTGCGTGGGGCCTCGAAGGAGTCCCCCGGCACGTCCAGCTTCGGCGGCGACGCGGCATACGCCCTCCCACGCAGGCTGGCACCGGGGGCGATGACGTGCCCGCCCATGACCGGGGCAGCGGCGAAGCGGACGTTCGGGGCCGTTGCGAAGCCCTGCTTGCTGAGGCGCAGCACTCCCGACAGCTCGTAGACCCAGGCGTGCGTGACGTCGACGTCAGTGGGGAGCGTGGCGCTGCCGAGGTCCTGCGGCACGACGTCGAAGGCGAGGAGGGGCTGAGCGCCGGTGTTGGTCACCGTGTAGTCGACAAGGAGGCCCCCGGCGGCCGCGGTGGCTGCCTTGGGGCCGTCCGGCGCCATCGTCGCCTCCAGACGCACCGCTCCCGAGGTGACCGTCTGGGCCATGGGGACGGCCCCACCCGCGGACGTGGGCGTGCCCGGGGACGGCGTCGCCTGTCCGCAGGCGCTCGTGGCGAGCACCGCTGCGAGGGCGAGCGCCGGGACGGCACGGACCGGACCGCGCGGGGCGTGGGGTGTCGAGGAGGTCATGATGGGGAAGACAACCACGGGGAGCGGATCGTTGCAGCCCGAGGTGAACTCGGGTGGGCCTGAGCGAAACCTGCACGTAGCCGCGGAGCCCGCTGACAGTTGCACCAAGAGGGGGCGCAGTTTCGGCAAACAGTCCTTAAACGAGGCGTCTGGCAGCCCTACGCCGCTTCAGCCGGGCGTACTTTTGCCCCGGCCCTGGAGCGTTGCGCCAGGCACGCGCCGGCCGATTCCCGCCCGTCAGAGGAGCCTCCATGAAACGTTCCGTCCGTCTCGCCCTCGCCGGCGTCGGGGCTGCCGCCCTCGTCGTCCCGGTGGTCGCCACCGCCGGTGCCGTCAGCGCCCACCCCGCCCCGACGTCCCGGATCTCGTCGTCCAAGACGTCGACCCCCATCAAGCACGTCGTCGTCATCTTCGGCGAGAACGTCTCCTTCGACCACTACTTCGCGACCTACCCCAAGGCCGCCAACATCCCCGGCGAGACGCTGCAGGGCTCGACCACCCCGGCTCCGACCTTCACGGCGGCGCACGGCACGCCGCGTGGCATCGCCACGCTGGCGCACGACCGCCTGCTCGCTCCGAACAACCCCAACTCGGTGCAGCCGCAGCGCCTGACGCCCGGCCAGGCCGTCACCTGCGACCAGGACCACACCTACACGAACGAGCAGAAGGCCTACAACGCCGGAGCGATGGACAAGTTCGTGGAGTTCACGAGCAAGGACGCCTGCACCGCCCCGGCATTCGGCCGGACCGGCCTCACGATGGACTACTACGACGGCAACACCGTCACGGCCATGTGGAACTACGCGCAGCACTACGCGATGAGCGACCACGCCTTCAGCACGACCTTCGGACCGTCCTCCCCGGGCGCGATCAACCTCGTCTCCGGGCAGACGCACGGGGTCAAGGAGTTCAACGCCGACGGCACCCCGGCGACGACCCCGGCCGCCGGCGACTACACGGTGCGCTTCCCCGACGCGCACGGCGTCGGCACCATGACGGGCGACCCCGACCCCGTCTACGACGACTGCTCCAACAACAGCCACGCGAAGAGCTACACGCTGGCCGCCATGACGGGCCGCAACATCGGCGACCTGCTCAACGCCAAAAAGGTCTCGTGGGGCTGGTTCCAGGGCGGCTTCACGCCGACGACCGCCGCAGCCGGCGGGGCGCCTGCGTCGTGCCTCACCATGCACAACAACGTCGCGGGGGCGAGCTCGACCGACTACAACCCGCACCACGAGCCCTTCCAGTACTACGCGTCGACGGCGAACCCGCACCACCTGCCGCCGGCGAGCGCTGCCGAGATCGGTCATGACGGACAGGCGAACCACCAGTACGACATGTCGTCCTTCGACCAGGTGGTCGGCACCGACAACCTGCCGGCGGTGAGCTTCCTCAAGGCCCCGAACTACCAGGACGGTCACGCGGGCTACTCCGACCCCCTCGACGAGCAGCACTTCGTCGTCAAGGAGATCAACGCCATCCAGAAGTCGAAGCATTGGAAGGACACCGCCATCGTCCTGGCCTACGACGACTCGGACGGCTGGTACGACCACGTCGCGGCGCAGGTGAAGAACGCCTCGAACACCACCGACGACGCCGCCTTCTGCACCCAGGCGGCGGCCTCGGGAGTGCCGATCGCGAAGGGCTACCAGGACCGCTGTGGCCCCGGCCCGCGCCAGCCGCTCGTGGTCATCTCGCCGTTCGCGAAGACGAACTACGTCGACCACCACCAGACCGACCAGGCCTCGATCCTGCGCCTCATCGAGGACAACTGGGGCGTCGGCCGCATCGGTGACGGCTCCGCCGACGCCTGGGCAGGGTCGATGCGCGGCCTCTTCTCCTTCGACGAGTCGCAGGCCCCGCAGGTCATCCTCGACGAGACGAACGGCACGGTCACCTCGGTGCACCGGAGCCGTCACGAGGACTGACCTCTCCGAGAACCCCTCGGACGGGAGGGCGCGCCGGGTCACCCGG
>NZ_JBFULD010000425.1:0-3054 GCF_056400505.1 Terrabacter sp. P5_B1 | reverse complement strand
CGATCGGGCGGGTGGCCGACGGCGACGCCGTCTTCAGCCCGCGCCTCGCCGGCTTCGTCCTCGATGCCTTCGGCGCGGCCGCCGGCGAGGTCGCCGAGATCGACGAGGAGCTCGACCGGCTCTCGGCCCGGGAGCGTGAGGTGATGCGCCTCATCGCGCGCGGCTACCAGTACAAGGAGGTCGCCAAGGAGCTCTTCATCTCCGTCAAGACCGTCGAGACCCACGTCAGCTCGGTGCTGCGCAAGCTCCAGCTCAGCAGCAGGCACGAGCTGACCGCCTGGGCCATGGGCCGCCGCCTCCTCTGACTCGCCGGCCGGCGGACGACCGTTGGTGGGCGCACCACGGCGACACGCCGACGACACGCCGAGGTGGCACGCGGCATACGCACCACGGGTCGTGCGGATGCCTCAGGCGGGGGCGTGCAGGAAGCGGCGCAGGGCCGTCACGATGATCTCCGGAGCGTCGGTGTGCACCCAGTGGCCGGCGCCCTTGATCGTGAAGAGCCGCGTCCGCGGGAAGTGCCGGCGCATGCGGTCGCCGTCCTCGCGCTTGACGTAGCGCGAGTCGCCGCCGGCGACCCACAGCACGGGGCCGTCGTATGCCGGGAGCTCGTCGACGGCATCCGGCCAGTCCGCGATGTGTGAGTCCACCCCCAGCGCCGCGTCGCCCGCGATGAGGTCGAGGTTGACCTGCCAGCGCCACGACTGGCCGTCACGGCGCAGGTTCTGCAGCAGGAACGCCTTGACGCCCGGGTCCGGCTCGGTGAACCGGGCCTCGGCGTCGCCGCGGCTCGTCAGCTCACCCAGCGGCAGGGCCTGCATCTCGCGGATGTAGCCCTCGAACCGCTCGAGCGAGCCGTAGCCCTTGGGCGCGATGTCGACGACGACGAGCCGGTCGACGAGCTCCGGGTGGCGCAGCGCGAGCACCATGGCGACCTTGCCTCCGAGCGAGTGGCCGACGACCGCCCAAGCTTCCCCGTCACCGGCGGAGCGCAGCGTCGCGGCCACGGCATCCGCGTACGCGTCGAGCGAGAACTCCTGCGACCACGGCGACCGGCCGTGGTCGGGGAGGTCGACGAGCAGGCAGCGCGCGTCCGTGCCGTCCGGGCCGCTGACGGCCTTGGCGATCTGGTTCCAGTTGCGGCCCTGGCCGAAGAGCCCGTGGAGGAAGGCGATCCGGGGCCCGGCGGTGCCCACGGACAGGGTGCTGAGCGAAGCCTGGTCGGGAGCCGACGTCATGACCCGGAGCCTACGCGGCGGCCCGTCCCACGCCTCTTCCGGTCGGTTGTGAGGCGCCGGGGTCCGGGCACCGTGCGGGACCTCACGGCCGCTCCCGGGGGCCGTGAGAGGGATGTAACCGAGGTGTCACCGCAGGTCGGACGTCGTGCAACACCGGCTTCCTAGCGTGGGCGTCACGCTCTCGCAGCGGCCCCACCCGCCTCCCGAGGAGGAACCCGTGAGCACGACCAGCACCACCACCGGCATGACCGGTGCGAGCACCGAGACCGCGGCGCACCCGAGCCGGCTCCGCACCCTCACCGCCCCGCGCAAGCGGGTCATCCGCGACTGGGACCCGGAGGACACCGCAGCGTGGGAGACCGGCAACAAGGACGTTGCCCGCCGCAACCTCGTCTGGTCGGTCGCGACCGAGCACATCGGCTTCTCCATCTGGTCGATCTGGTCGGTCATGGTCCTCTTCATGCCGCAAGCCGTCTACGGCTTCACCGCCGCCGACAAGTTCGTCCTCGTCGCCGTCCCGACGCTCGTCGGGGCCGTCCTGCGGGTGCCCTACACGATGGCGACAGCCGTCTTCGGCGGCCGCAACTGGGCCATCGTCGGCGGCTTCGCGCTGCTCGTCCCGACGGTGCTGACCTGGTGGCTCATGGTCAACCCGGGTCACTCCCTGACGACGTTCCTGCTCGTCGCCGGCCTCGCCGGTCTCGGCGGCGGCAACTTCGCCTCTTCGATGACGAACATCAACGCCTTCTACCCGCAGCGGATGAAGGGCTGGGCGCTCGGGCTCAACGCCGGCGGCGGCAACATCGGCGTCCCCGTCGTCCAGCTCGTCGGCCTGCTCGTCATCGCGACGCTGGGCAACCGCCGACCCGAGGTCGTCTGTGCCGTCTACCTCGTCCTGCTCGCCGTGGCGAGCATCGGCGCCGCGGTCTTCATGGACAACCTCGACCACCGGACGGCCAACCCCAAGGCGATGCTCGAGGTGCTGGGGCACGCCGACGCCTGGGTCATCTCGCTGCTCTACATCGGCACGTTCGGCTCGTTCATCGGTTTCAGCTTCGCCTTCGGGCAGGTGCTCAACCAGACCTTCCTCGCCGGCCTGACCGGCGGCGCCGCCCCGACGCCGGCGCAGGCCGCGACCGCGAGCCTGCACGCCGCCCAGATCGCCTTCGTCGGCCCCCTCCTCGGCTCGGTCAGCCGGGTCTGGGGCGGACGGCTCGCCGACCGCCGTGGCGGCACGGCCGTGACGCTGTGGACCTTCGCCGGTCTGGCGGCGGCAGGCGTCCTCGTGACCCTCGCGGCCCACTCCGACGACGTGACCCGCGGTGCTGCGACGGGACTCCAGCTCGGCGGCCTCATCGGCGGCTTCGTCCTGCTCTTCGTCCTCTCCGGCGTCGGCAACGGCTCGGTCTACAAGATGATCCCCGCCCTCTTCGAGGCGAAGTCCGCCTCGATCCCCGGCCCCGCGATCGAGCGCACGGCCTGGTCCCGCTCGATGGCCGGCGCCCTCATCGGGATCGCCGGCGCGATCGGCGCCCTCGGCGGGGTGCTCATCAACCTCGGCCTGCGCGCGTCGTACCAGGGGGCGAGCCACTCGGCCACGGCCGCGTTCGTCGTCTTCACGCTCTTCTACGTCGGCGCCGCCACCCTGACGAAGGTGCGCTACCGCCGATGACGACGACCTTCGGAATRCCGTCACCCCCGCCCGGCGGGGGCGCGCCCGCCGGCCGGGTGGGCGTCGCGACGCACTGCGCCTACTGCGGCCTCCAGTGCGCGATGACCCTGACGGGGACGTCGGCCGCCGACCTCACTGTGAGCC
>NZ_JBFULD010000424.1:0-3056 GCF_056400505.1 Terrabacter sp. P5_B1 | reverse complement strand
GCCTCTGGGTGACCCGGATGTCGGCGGACGGCCTGACGCCGGTCGGCACGGCCACGCAGGTCGCCGTCGACAACCGGTACGAGGGCTCCTACGTCGTGCGGCACGGCGACTTCTACTACCTCATGGGCTCGGCCGCGAACTGCTGCGCCGGCCCGACGACGGGCTACTCCGTCTTCGCCGGCCGGTCTGGCTCACCGCTCGGACCGTTCGTCGACGCCGAGGGCACGTCGCTGCTCACGTCGCGGGTCGGCGGCACCACCGTGCTGACGCAGAACGGCAACCGCTTCGTCGGGGCCGGCCACCACGCCGTCGTCACGGACGCCGAGGGGCGTGACTTCATCGCCTACCACGCGGTCGACCGGAACAACCCGTGGCTGACGACGCCGTTCGGGATCAACCGTCGTCCCATGCTGCTCGACCGTCTCGACTGGGTCGACGGGTGGCCCCGCACCCGCGCCGGTGCCGGCCCCTCCGACACCCCGCAGCCGGCCCCGGCCCTGGGCTCGGGGCTCGGCATCACCCCGACCGACCCGTCGGCGGCCGGCTTCAAGGGGCTGGTCGACGGGCCCGCGGACGCCGTCACCGGCTCCACGGCGCTCGTCCACGGCACGGCGTCRACGAGCGCCTCCGCCCCAGCAGGCCCGCTCCACGTGCGCCTCGACCACCGCGGCACCGAGCCGCTGCGGGTCCTGCTCGGCGGCAACCCGGCTGTCAAGGTCACGCTCGACCCCAAGGGTGGCCGCCTCACGGCGCAGGTCGACCGTGACGGCACCGTCCGCTCGGCGACGACGACGCTGCCCGCCCTCCCCGGCGGGGCCTGGCGCACGCTGACCGTCGAGGCGACGGCCGAGGGACTGACCGCGGAGGTGAGCGAGAGCGACCTCGCCGACGTCGTGGCGCGAGTGCGCGTCACGGGCGACGCCCGTCCCGACTCGGCTCCGGTGCGTCTCAGCAGCAGCGCGGCCGTCGTCGACAACGTCGTCGTCAACCCGGCGGCCGCCGATGCCGCGAGCCTCGTGCCGGTGCCCGAGGCTGGGGCGCTGCTCGACTCCGAGGAGTTCAGCGACCCGAGTCTCGCCGGCTTCACCTGGGTGCGAGGCAACCCGGCCGTCACCGTCTCGGGCGGCAGCCTGCGCTGGCCCGTCGAGGGCACCGACCTCGTCGGCGGTGGTAACACCGCGAGCGTGCTGCTCCACGACACCCCGGGCGACGGCGACTGGATCGCCGAGGCGAAGACGACGCTCGACCTCGGGGTCGACACCGTCCGCAACTACCAGCAGGTCGGGCTCGTCGCCTACGAGAACGACGACGACTTCGCGCGGCTGTCCAACGTGGCGATCTGGAACACCCGCCAGACCGAGTTCGGCCGTGAGACGGCTGCGGACCCGCACGCCGCGCCCGGGCCCGGCGTCCCGACGAGCTACGGCGGCGCCGTCATCGGCACGTCGGCGCCGGCCCTGTGGCTGCGGCTCGCGCACCACCGGAACGCCGCCGGTGAGCACCTCTACCGCGCCGCCACGAGCCGGGACGGCGTGCACTGGACCTGGGGCGCGACGTGGACCTTCCGCGCCGGCACCGACCCGCGCATCGGGCTCGTCGCGCACGGCGGCGCCAGCCCCGCGGTCACCGCTGAGGTCGACTACCTGCGCTTCTTCGCGTCGAGCTGGCCGGCCGACCCGGGCGCAGGATGAGACGCACCCGCACCGCCCGGACCATCCCGACCGCGCGGACCCTTGCCCTCGCCGGCGTGCTGCTCGCCGGCTGCGGGGGCGGGTCCCAGACCCCTTCCGGAGACACCGTGACCACCTCCGCCCCGCACGCCGCTCCGGCGGCGACGAATCCCGTCTGGCCGAGCAACTTCCCCGACCCGCAGATCCTCCCCGACGGGAGGGGGTGGGTGGCCATCGCCACGAACGGCAACGGGATGAACGTCCAGACGATCCTGAGCGACGACCTCGCCACGTGGACGCAGGGCAGCGACGCCCTTCCGCAGGTGGCGTCGTGGAGCACGCCCGGCAAGGTGTGGGCGCCCGAGGCGCACCGCTTCGGCCCGAAGTGGGTCATGTACTACACGACGATGGCGCCCGACCCGGCGATCCAGTGCATCAGCCTGGCCGTCGCCGACCACCCCGAGGGCCCCTACCGCGACACGAGCAGCAAACCCCTCGTCTGCGAGCAGGACCAGGGCGGCTCGATCGACGCGTCACCGTTCGTCGCCAAGGACGGCACGGCCTACCTCTACTGGAAGAACGACGGCAACGCCGTCGGCGTCGACACGTGGATCTCCGTGCAGAGGCTCTCCGCTGATGGGTTGCGGCTCGAGGGTCAGCCGAAACGCCTCCTGCGACAGGACCTCCCGTGGGAGGGCCAGCTCATCGAGGCACCCTTCGTCTGGGAGCGGGACGGGGTCTTCCACCTCTTCTACTCCGCCAACGACTACGGCAGCGACAAGTACGCCGTGGGGCACGCGACGGCCACGTCGCCGACCGGGCCGTTCACCAAGGACCCCGACCCCGTGCTGACGAGCACCGACGTCGCCGCCGGGCCGGGCCACTGCGCGCTGCTGGAGAGGGACGGCAGGGTCTTCATGGTCTACCACGCGTGGGCGCCGGACTCGATCGGGTCCGAGGTGCCCGGCCGCACCATGTGGCTGAGCGAGGTCACCTTCGACGGGCCGAAGGTCAGTGTCACGCCACCCGGGACGACACTGCCCACCGGGCTCTGAGGCGCGCGGTCACGTCCGGGCGGAGGCCAGCACCTTCCCCGTGCCGGTGCGCACCTCAAGGGTCTGGATCTCTTTGGGGCTCAGTGCGGTTGCGCCGGTGACACGGGAGTACCCAGCTGCCGTCGCGCGCCACGAGGCGGCAGTCACGGCCCGGCCCTTCGCGTCGATGACCCAGAGGGCGAGCTCGCCGTTGGTCGGCATGTCCTCGCAGTCGATGTCGAGCTGGGTGCCCCAGCCGCGCTTCACCAGCGCGACGTCGATCCGGACCGAGCTGCCGGGGACCGCGGCCACCGCCACGTGCTCCGCCGCCGCGGCCGGCGGCGCCGTCGGC
>NZ_JBFULD010000423.1:0-3065 GCF_056400505.1 Terrabacter sp. P5_B1 | reverse complement strand
GAGGTCCTCGTCGGTGCGGGATGGGCCGTCGTGCTCGTCGAGCAGCCGTGGCTCGTCGCGGGGCGCAGGGTGGCCGGGCGGCCACCGACCCTCGACGCCGCGTGGGTGCCCATCGTCGAGACGCTCGTGACCGGTCGAGGACGGCTCCCGAGACCGCTCGTCGTCGGGGGCCGCAGCGCCGGGGCACGGGTCGCGTGCCGGACGGCCGGGCCGCTCGAGGCCGAGGCGGCGCTGCTGCTCAGCTTCCCCCTCCACCTGCCCGGGCAACCCGACCGGCTCCGTGCCCACGAGCTCGCCCTGGCGCCCGACCCGTCGTGGGTCGTGCAGGGCACACGCGACGCCTTCGGGGTGCCGGACGAGGTCCGCCCCCACCTGCCGCCCGGGACCGAGCTCCTCGAGGTGCCCGGCGCCCACAGCTTCCCCAAGAGCTCACGCAGTGCCCTCACCGAGGCGCTGACGAGGATCGCGGGAATGCTCCCCGGCTAGGTGTCGTTGCAGGGTGCATGGTGACCTGCCCCACCCGTGTGCCCGAGAGCGGCACGACCGCTGCCTCCGTGCGCGGTCTGCTCCCACAGCCCACCGGTCTAGGCTGGGAGGCGATGCCAAAGGACAAGAAGACCGATTCGAGCGCCGCCCTGCGGCTGGCGGACCCCGAGGACCTGGCCCGCGCCGACGCGAGCGTCGACGTGTCGAGCGAGAGCGAGACGCAGCGCCGGGCGCGCTTCGAGCGTGAGGCGATGCCGCTGCTCGACCAGCTCTACAGCGCCGCGCTGCGCACGACACGCAACCCGAGCGACGCCGAGGACCTCGTCCAGGAGACGTTCGCGAAGGCGTACGCCGCCTTCCACCAGTACAAGCCGGGGACCAACCTCAAGGCGTGGATGTACCGCATCCTCACCAACACCTACATCAACACCTACCGCAAGAAGCAGCGGCAGCCTCTCGAGTCCGACGCGGCTCAGATCGAGGACTACCAGCTGGCGCGGGCCGAGTCGCACACGTCGGTGGGCCTGCGCTCCGCCGAGGCGGAAGCGCTCGACCACCTCCCGGACAGCGACGTCAAGCGCGCCCTGCAGGCGATCCCCGAGGAGTTCCGGCTCGCGGTGTACTTCGCCGATGTCGAAGGCTACTCCTACAAGGAGATCGCCGAGATCATGGAGACGCCCATCGGCACCGTCATGAGCCGTCTGCACCGGGGCCGGCGCCAGCTGCGAGAGCTGCTCTCGGAGTATGCCGCTGAACGCGGTTTCGTCGCCGCGGGCACGGAAGGAGACCGGTCATGAGTGACCAGACGACGGACAGGCCGGACCCGGCCGGGGGTGCCGGGACGCACACCGACTGCTCCGAGGCCCTGCTGCGCGTCTACGAGTACCTCGACGGCGAGCTCGGCCCCGACGAGGTGGCGAAGATCCAGGCGCACCTCGACGAGTGCGGCCCGTGTCTCAAGGAGTACGACCTCGACACGACGCTCAAGTCGCTGATCAAGCGGTCGTGCGAGTGCGAGGAAGCGCCGGAGGCGCTGCGCCTGACGATCATGTCGCGCATCTCCATGACCGTCATCCAGGTCGACCGCGGCTGACGACACCGATCCGACGCTCGTTCCGGCAGCGCGACTCCGGACACGACGAAGGCCCGCCCCGAACTGATCGGGCGCGGGCCTTTGACGTCTGCGGCTCAGGCGTTGGGCTTGCGGCCGTGGTTGGCGGCGTTGCCCTTGCGGGAGCGGCGCTTGCGGGCGCGCTTGCTCATCGTCGGCTCTCCTTGGTCCTGCGGATGCTTCGCACCCGACGGGCACGAAGCCCCGATTCTTCCACACCGGCACTGAACCGCCCAATTCGGGGACAGGGTTACGTCAGCAACCGTAAAATCTTCGTATAGATCCGTCCGAAACGTGCCGGATCTACTTCCGTGCGCTCGCGCGGTCTGGGACCTTGGGGTAGAGGGAAACCTCAGTTGTTCTGTGCTGCCGCGAGCAACGCCCCTCCATGGCGCACGCATCCGGAACATCGACGCTATCTAGGAGCCCCCAATGTTCGCTGCCCTGCTGTCTGCCCTTGCCTCCAACGACTACACGACGCGGGCGCTTGCATCGTTCGCCGGCATCTGGGGCTGGAACGGCTGAGCCGCTTCCAGATCCTCTTGGACGGCACCGGGACCCATCACGGTCCCGGTGCTGTCGCGCTACCGTGACTGACGTGAGCCACACACCCACCGGCATCGTTCGGTCCCGGTGGCTGCCCGGCTACCTCGCGTTCGTGGTCTTCACCTCCGTGACCACTGGGGTGTTGACCATGCTGGTCCTCCCACGACCGGCCATCGGTCCGCTCGTGCTGCTGTGCCTGATGGGAGTCGTGAGCTTCCAGGTCCGCGAGCCGGAGCTCGGCAGCCGAATCAGCTTCTCGTTCCTGTCGATCATCCTCGTGGCCTCGGCTGCCATCGTCGGTGTCGTCGGGGCCTGGGTGGTGGGTTCAGTGTCAATGCTGGTCGACCGCCGCCGGGCACGCTGGACAGCGACGATGTTCAACGCAGCCATGAGTGGACTGGTCGGGGTCGCAGTGGCGCTGGCGTACCGCCTGCTTGGGGGAGTCGAGGGCGCCGGCATGGTCGGCATGGACACCTTCGAACTGGGCCGGCACGTGGGTCTGCCGCTTCTCGTCGCCGACGTCGTCGCATGTCTCGTCAACGCCGTGCTGCTCTCCGGCGTCATCCACCTGGACCAAGGCATCCCCTTCGGCATCCAGCTTCGTCGCGTCCTCAGCGGCTCGGGAGTTGCCTACGTCGGCTACGGCGTGATCGGCCTCCTCTTCGTCATTCTGTGGTTCCCTGCGGGCCTGGGCGCCTTCAGTGCGCTTCTCGTCCTCGCGCCGCTGCTCGCGGCGCGGTGGGCGTTCATCCAGTACGGCGAAGAGTTGCGCTCGCACGAGCGCACGGTGGACACGCTGGTGACCGCGCTGGGCACCAAAGAGCCCCTGGCCGTCGACCGCAGCCGGCGTGCGGCCGCTCTCGCGGAGTGGATCGCCGAGGAGCTCGGCCTGACGCCGAGCCAGATCGGCACGGTGCGGTAT
>NZ_JBFULD010000422.1:0-3067 GCF_056400505.1 Terrabacter sp. P5_B1 | reverse complement strand
GTCCGCGACCGCGTCGAGCACCCGCGCCAGGGCGGCGTGCGTGGCCGGCATCCGGTAGGAGGCATACGCCGCGACGTGCGCCCGGGAGGCGAGGATCGGGGCCGATGCCGGGGCGACGGACCGGTAGCGCGTGACGAGGGCCTCGCTCGCCCGCGCCAGCTCCCCGGCGTCGGCGCCGCTCGCTGCGCGTCCCAAGGCGCTGCGCAGCGCGGCGGCATACTCCGGCGTTCGCGACACGCGAGGAGAATAGCGGGCAGAGCGGTCTTGCCGACCGACACGCGCGGCACGGTCCCGCACCCCACCCGTACCGTGCGACACACTGAACACACCCCTGTGCCGTGGGGCTGTCAGGGCAGCGCCAGCACCTTCCTCCAAGGAGCACACCACCATGGGCCCCAAGGCCAAGAAGATCATCCTGATCATCGTGCTGGCGTTCTTCATCTACGCCGTCTTCACCTCCCCGGTCAAGGCTGCCGACCTCGTCAGCAACGTCTGGGGCATCATCGTCGACGGCTTCAACGCGATCCTCGCCTTCTTCAGCTCCCTGCTCAACCGCTGATGCGAGCACACTGAGCTCATGGCGCTGCTTCGGAGCATGGAGGTCCCGGCGGGACTGGCTCCGATCCTGCTCCCGGGCGAGCGGCTCGTCACCGCCGTCCGCGCGCACTGGGCCAAGCTCGCCGAGCCCGTCGCGACGGCCACCCTCGCCCTGTCCGCCGCAGTGTGGGTGGACTCCAACGTCACGAAGTCGACCCAGGCGGCCGGGACGCTGTTCTGGTGGATCTTCTTCGCCCTGCTCGTGCGCCTGCTCTGGCGCCTGCTCGACTGGAGCCACAACTGGTTCGTGGCCACCGACAAACGCCTGCTCCTGCGCTACGGCCTGATCTCGCACAAGGTCGCGATGATGCCCCTGCTCAAGGTCACCGACATGAGCTATGTCCGGTCCATCCCCGGGCAGTTCCTCGGCTACGGAAAGTTCGTCCTCGAGAGCGCCGGCCAGGACCAGGCCCTCCGCGAGGTCAAGTGGGTGCCCAACCCCGACCAGACCTACCGCGACATCTGCGCCGAGATCTTCCACATCGTGCCGCCCCGGCGGGACGACGATCTCGGGGAGATCGCCGGCGAGCTTCCCGAGGACCGACGGCGTCCCGGCGGGGGCACGGCATACCCCGACGTGCACAGCACCCGCGACCCCGTCCAGGACCGCCTGGACTCGTACTCCCGGGGTGTGCCGATCCAGCGTCCGGCCGACCGGCCCGAGACCGTCTACGAGAGCGACGACCTCAGGCGTCGCCGGCGCGGTCCTGACACCGGCCCGATCTGGCCAGACTCCGACGACTGACGCGGGTGCTGCCCGGCCACGGCCGGACGGGGACTCGCCGCGGGTCCCGCACCCCGCTAGTTTGTGAGCATCCGCACGTCCCCGACCCGCTCGGAGGTCAGCATGAGCGTGTTTCGTACCAAGTCGGTCGAGGCCTCGATGGCCTCCTCCGAAGAGGCCGACCACAAACTGAAGAGGACCCTCAGCGCCCTCGATCTCACGGTCTTCGGCATCGGTGTCATCATCGGCGCCGGCATCTTCACGCTGACCGGGAGGGCGGCGAAGGACTACGCCGGCCCGTCGATCGCGCTGTCGTTCGTCATCGGCGCCATCGTCTGCGGCCTCGCCGCACTCTGCTACGCCGAGTTCGCCTCCACCGTCCCGGTCTCGGGCTCGGCCTACACCTTCTCCTACGCGACGCTCGGCGAGCTCATCGCGTGGATCATCGGCTGGGACCTGCTCCTCGAGCTCATGCTCGGCGCGAGCGTGGTCGCCCAGGGGTGGTCGCAGTACTTCGTGACCTTCCTCGGGCAACTCGGGGTGACCTGGCCCGGATCGGTCGGGCCGGGGTCGCACTTCGACCTGCCGGCCTTCCTGCTCATCGCCGGCCTGACGCTGCTCATCGCGTGGGGCATCAAGGAGTCGCTGCGCGTCAACCTCGTGCTCGTCGGCGTCAAGCTCTTCATCGTGCTCTTCGTCATCTTCGCGGGCATCCAGTTCATCAACCGCGACAACTGGAGCCCGTTCATCCCGCCGTCACAGCCGGGCAAGGCCGCGGAGGGCCTGACGACCCCGGTGCTCCAGATCATCACCGGGATGACCCCCGCCACGTTCGGCGTCATGGGCATCATGGCCGGCGCCGCGATCGTCTTCTTCGCCTACATCGGCTTCGACGTCGTCGCCACGACGGCCGAGGAGGCCAAGAACCCGCAGCGCGACCTGCCCCGCGGGATCCTCGGCTCCCTCGCCATCTGCACCCTGCTCTACGTCGCCGTCACGCTCGTCATCACAGGCATGCAGAACTACCAGGACATCGACCCCAAGGCGGCGCTCGCCACGGCGTTCAAGGCCGTGGGCAAGGAGGGCTACGCCACGCTCATCTCCGCCGGCGCCGTCGCCGGCCTCACCACGGTGGTCATGACCCTCATCATCGGCGCCACCCGCGTGACCTTCGCGATGAGCCGCGACCGCCTCATTCCGGCGGGCCTGGGCCGGACCAACCCGCGCACGAGCACCCCGGTCAAGCTCACGCTCATCATCGGCACGGTCGTGGCCCTGATCGCCTCCCTGACGCCCATCGGCAAGCTCGAGGAGATGGTCAACATCGGCACGCTGACCGCCTTCATGCTGGTCTCGCTCGCCGTCCCGATCCTGCGCAAGCGTCGCCCGGACCTCAAGCGGTCGTTCAAGGTGCCGGGCAACCCGGTCGTGCCGTGGCTGTCCGCCGCCGCGTGCTTCTACCTCGTGCTCAACCTGTCGGTCGAGACGTGGATCCGCTTCGTCGTGTGGATGGTGCTCGGCTTCCTCATCTACTTCCTCTACTCGCGCCAGCACAGCAAGCTCGCGACGGGCGAGGAGGAAGCCGGCATCTCCGGCACCCCGGAGGTCCTCAGTGAACGCTGAGGTGTGCGCTCGCGTCGCACCCTCGACAGCCCGCCCGTGTCAGCACGAGCGGGCTGTCGCACACCCCCGTCGGGAACTGCGCACTCGACCTGCCCCTCCACTCGAGTGCCCASTTCCCGACGC
>NZ_JBFULD010000421.1:0-3068 GCF_056400505.1 Terrabacter sp. P5_B1 | reverse complement strand
GGGCCTTCGTGGACCGGCTGCCCACCGCGGGGCCCGACACCTTCCTCGAGCACATCCAGGGGCAGGACGTCCCCGGCGACACGTTGCTCGTCGGCGCCCAGTCGGGCGGCCGCGTCGCGCTGCTGACGCCGCAGACCGCTGCCGGCCGCCAGTGGCGCATCGTCGTCGTCGCCGGCGTCCAGGAGGGCGTCTGGCCCGACCTTCGCCTGCGTGGGTCCGTCCTCGGCTCCGAGGACCTCGTCGACGTGGTGGCGCAGCGCCCCCTCGGTTTCCGCGCGGCCCAGGCAGCAGTGCGCTACGACGAGACCCGCCTCTTCCTCGTCGCCGTCACCCGGGCCACCGAGCGACTTCTCGTCACCGCGGTCGGCAACGAGGACGAGCAGCCCTCGGTCTACCTCGACCTCGTCGATCCGCCGGCGACGACCCGGCTCGCCGACGAGGTGCGACCGCACTCCGAGGTCGCCCGCACGATGACCTTGCCGGGGCTCGTCGGCGAGCTTCGTCGCGAGGCGGTGGACCCTGATCCCGGGGTCGCCGAGCCGGCCCTCAACCTGCTCGCCGTGGCGGCCCGTGAAGGGGTGCGCGGCGCCGACCCGAGCTCGTGGTGGGCGCTGCGGTCGGTCACGAGCGAGCGCCCGGTCCGCCGGCCCGATGAGCCCGTGCCCGTGTCCCCGTCGAAGGTGACGTACTTCTCCGAGTGCGGGCTGCGCTGGTTCCTCACGTCGGTCGGCGGTGAGGGGGTCTCCCTCGGCGCCGCCTCGGTGGGCACGTTCGTCCACGACATCGTCGCCGAGCTGCCCGACGCGCCTCTCGTCGAGCTGAAGCGCGAGGTCGACGAGCGCTGGGGTCGGCTCGGGCTGAAGCCGGGCTGGGTCACCGACCGCACGCACCAGGAGGCGCACGACATGGTGGCCCGGTTCGCGGCCTACCGCGCCGGGGCCGAGCGGGAGTGGGAGCGCGTCGGTATCGAGACCGACTTCCGCGTCGAGGTCGGTCGGGCCGTCGTGGCCGGACGCGTCGACCGCATCGAACGTGACACCGAGGGGCGTCTGCGCATCGTCGACCTCAAGACCGGCAAGTCCAAGCCGACCAAGGCCGAGCTCGCCGAGCACGGACAGCTCGGCGCCTACCAGGTGGCCGTCGAGGAGGGCGGCTTCCCCGACCTCGGCGAGCGCAGCGCCGGGGCCGCGCTCGTCTTCATCGGCAAGGGCGGCCTGTCGGGGCTCAAGCCGAGCGTGCTGCCGCAGCCGCCGCTGGCGGGCAGCACCGACCCGACGTGGGCGCGGACCCTGGTCGAGCAGACCGCAGAGGGGATGGGTGCCGGGGAGTTCCGTGCCTCTCAGGGCAAGGCGTGCGAGACCTGCCCGGTGCGATCCTCCTGCCCGGTCCAGCCCGAGGGAGATGCGCTGTGA
Organism: Terrabacter sp. P5_B1; assembly: GCF_056400505.1. NCBI lineage: Bacteria > Bacillati > Actinomycetota > Actinomycetes > Micrococcales > Intrasporangiaceae > Terrabacter > Terrabacter sp. P5_B1. The sequence continues at coordinate 1,656 of NZ_JBFULD010000421.1, read as the reverse complement.
CGACCATCGAGGCCTCGGACGCGACCGGCCGCGCCACGGCTGTGCAGCACAGCGCGCTCGGCATCGCCACGGCACTCGAGATGCCGCCACCCACCGCCGAGCAGGCCGCCGTCATCGAGGCCGGCGCCCGCCCCCTGCTCGTCGTCGCCGGCGCCGGCTCCGGCAAGACGGAGACGATGGCTGCGCGCGTCGTGTGGCTCGTCGCGAACGGGCTCGTCGACCCCGACCAGGTGCTCGGCCTCACCTTCACCCGCAAGGCCGCGGCCGAGCTCTCCCAGCGCATCGCCAAGCGACTGCGCGGTCTCGAGCGTGCAGGCATCTGGACGCCGCCCGCTGACGACGGCACGGGCGCCGAGGTGCTCGGCGGCACCCCGACCGTCTCGACCTACCACGCGTATGCCGGCCGGCTCGTCCGCGAGCACGCCCTCCGCGTGGGCATCGAGCCCGAGTTCCGCATCCTCACCGAGGCCGGCGCCTGGCAGCTCGCAGCCGAGGCGGTGTCGCGCTGGGACGGGCCGATGGACGACGTCGTCAAGAGCGAGGCCACCGTCATCCAGGCCGTCATGGCGCTCGCCGGTGAGATGGCCGAGCACGTGCGCACCCCGGGCGAGGTCATGGAGCACCTCGATGCCGTACTCGCCCGACTGGACGCGCTGCCCGACGGCGAGGGCCGCGGTTCGCTCACGGCCGCCCGCGACGCCGTGGCCGTGCTGCGCGAGCGGCGCACGGTGCTGCCCATCGTCGAGGCGTTCCTCGCCCTCAAGCGCGAGCGCGAGTCCCTCGACTTCGCCGACCAGATGGCCATCGCGGCGCGTCTGACCCGCTCGATCCCGGTCGTCGGGGAGACCGAGCGGCAGCGGTTCCGGGCCGTGCTGCTCGACGAGTTCCAGGACACCTCCGAGGCCCAGCTCGAGCTGCTGCGGTCACTCTTCCACCACCCCGGTGTCGCGCTGACGGCGGTCGGCGACCCGAACCAGTCGATCTACGGGTGGCGCGGAGCGAGCGCGACGACCCTGCTGCGCTTCCCCTCCGAGTTCGCGAGCGACGCCGGTCCGGCCGACGTCCTGCCGCTCTCCACCAGCTGGCGCAACGACTCGCTCATCCTCGACGCGGCCAACACCGTCGCGGCGCCGCTGGCGACCGAGCACGTGCAGCCGCTCCGGCCTCGCCCCGGCGCCGGTGTCGGCTCGATCGAGGTGGCCCGGCTCGAGACCGCCGAGGAGGAGGCCGACCATCTCGCCGCGTGGATCGCCGCGCACTGGTTCAGCCCCAGCGGGCGCCGCACGGGCCGCAGCGCCGCGGTGCTGTGCCGTCGGCGCTCGACCTTCCCGCTCGTCCTCGAGGCGCTGCGGCGCCAGCAGCTCCCCGTCGAGGTCGTCGGCCTCGGCGGCCTCCTCGTGACCCCCGAGGTCAGCGACCTGGTGGCAGCGCTCTGGGTCGTGCAGGACCCGACGCGCGGTGACCAGCTGATGCGCCTGCTCACCGGGCCTGTCGTGCGTCTCGGGGCGGCCGACCTGGCGGGACTCTGGGCCTGGGCGCGTGAGCTGCACTCCCGGACCCCGCGCCCCGAGGCGGGTGCGACCGCTCCCGACGCGTCGGCGGTGTCGGAGCCGACCCCGTCGACCACGTCGGAGCAAGTGCCCGACGCGCCGACGG
>NZ_JBFULD010000420.1:0-3080 GCF_056400505.1 Terrabacter sp. P5_B1 | reverse complement strand
GTCCGTCACCATCTACAAGCAGTACGTCGACGCCGTCGGTCTCGGCTACGGACTCCACACCCTGGGCTCGACCGAGTTCCCGGCATACTCGGGGTCGGTCGACTTCCAGTACGCGACCCCGATCCGGCCGACCACCGGCACCCCGTGACCTCCCCCCGACAGGCCCGCATGAGCATTCGCATCCTCGTCGTCGACAACTACGACAGCTTCGTCTACACCATCGTCGGCTACCTCGAGCAGCTCGGTGCCGACTGCACGGTCGTGCGCAACGACGCCGTCCCCGCGACGGACGCGGCGGCCTACGACGGGGTCGTCGTCTCCCCCGGCCCCGGCGCGCCCGAGGACGCGGGCGTCTCGCTCGAGATCATCCGTGAGTGCGCCCGTCTGGCCAAGCCGATGTTCGGGGTGTGCCTCGGCCACCAGGCCCTCGGCGTCTTCGCCGGCGCGACCGTCGGCCGGGCGCCCGAGCTGCTGCACGGCAAGACCTCGCTCGTGCACCACGACGGCACCGGCGTCCTCGAGGGGCTGCCCAGCCCGTTCACGGCGACGCGCTACCACTCGCTGACGATCGTCCCCGAGACCCTCCCGGGCGAGCTCGTCGCCACGGGCCACACGGACTCCGGCCTCGTCATGGCGGTGCGCCACCGCGACCTGCCGCTACACGGCGTCCAGTTCCACCCCGAGAGCGTCCTCACCGAGGGCGGCCACCGGATGCTCGCCAACTTCCTGGCGATGTGCGGCGACGCCCACGCCGTCGAGCGGTCGGTCGGCCTCAGCCCGCTCGTGACCGCAGCCGTCTGACCACACCCTGCGAGACGGCATACGACGAAGGGCCCCTCCCGCTGGGAAGGGGCCCCTCGTCGTATGCCGTGTGCCTGGCCTAGGGGGTCGGCGTCCCGGTCCCGGTGCCGGTCGTGGTCGTCCCCGGCGTGGTAGGCGGGGGTGAGGTGACCGTCACGGGCGGGGGCGTCGGCGCCTTGGCGACCTTGACGGTGATGGAGGTGCCCATCTTGACGACGTTGCCGGCCTGGTCGACGGACAGCACCTCGTCGGGGTTCTTGGCGGACTCGACCGCCTCCTTGCGCGGCTGGAGGCCGGCGTTCTGCAGGGCGACCGCGGCGAGGGCCCAGTCCTGCCCGACGAGGTTGTCGGGCACCTTGACGTTGCCGGTCGCGTAGAAGATGCGGACYTTCGAGCCCTTGGCGACGACGGCCCGGGCGGCCGGGTCGGTCTTCGTCACCTTGTTCTTCTCCTGGTCCGGGGTGTTCTCCTCCTGGAAGCCGGACACGACGAAGCCCTGTTTCTCGAGCTCGGCACGGGCGGCGTCCTTGTTGAAGCCGGTCACGTCGGGGACGGTCAGGCTGTCCGGCCCGGTCGACACGACGTACTTGACCACCGACTGCTCGGCGATCCTCGTGCCGGACTTGGGGTCCTGACTGATGACGTCTCCCTCGGTCACGTTCGTGCTGGGCGCTGTCGACTTCTCGCCCCGGAGGTTGTTGGTGGCGAGCGTCTGGGCCGCGACGTCGCCCTTCAGGCCCTCGATCGTCGGCACGGAGACCAGCGTCACCGCCGGCGTCTGGTTGCTGAACCACGTCACGGCACCCCAGCCGACGAGGGCGAGCACGGCAGTGATGAGCACCGTGATGAGCGCCGCCTTGCCCCTGCCGCCCTTCGTCTCGTCGCCGTCCTCCTCGTCGTGGCCGATGGCCGGCAGACCCGCGGTGTTGGCGTAGCGCTCGCTGCGCGCGGTGACGGGCGACTGCACCGCCGTCGGGGAGCCGGCGATGGCATACGACTGCGGGAGGGTCTGGGTGGCGACGGCGCCGACGGCGGCCGCGGTGCCCAGGGCAGCCGTGCTGATGGATCGGCCGAGCCGGACGTTCTCGAGGTCGGCCCGGAAGGCGGTGGCGTTCTGGTAGCGGGCCTCGCGGTCCTTGGCGAGAGCGTGCAGGGTGACGGCGTCGAGGTCGCCGCCGACGGCGTCGTTGAAGACGCTCGGGGGCTGGGGCAGCTCGCCGACGTGCTGGTAGGCGATGGCGACCGGCGAGTCACCGGTGAAGGGCGGACGACCCGCGAGCAGCTCGAACAGGAGGCACCCCGTCGAGTAGAGGTCGGACCGCTCGTCGACCGTCTGGCCCTGGGCCTGCTCGGGTGAGAGGTACTGGGCGGTGCCGACGACCGACTGGGTCTGGGTCATCGTGGCGGCGGTGTCGGCGATGGCGCGGGCGATGCCGAAGTCCATCACCTTGACGTGGCCGCCCGAGGTGATCATGACGTTGGCCGGCTTGATGTCACGGTGGACGATGCCCATCCGGTGGCTGTAGGCCAGGGCGTCGAGGATGCCCTCCGTCACCCGGATCGCCTCTGCGGGCTCGAACTGCTTGCGCTTGCTCAGCTGCTGGCGCAGGGTCTCGCCGTCGACGTACTCCATGACGATGTAGGGCAGCGTCGTGCGGGTGCCGTTGGGACCCTCGACGACGCTGTCGTCCTCGCCCGAGTCGAAGATGGCGACGATCGCCGGATGGTTGAGACCGGCGGCCGACTGCGCCTCCCGCCGGAAGCGCAGGAGGAAGTTCGCGTCGCGCGCGAGGTCCGAGCGGAGCATCTTGATGGCGACCTTGCGCCCCAGGCGGGTGTCGTGGCCGAGGTGCACGTCGGCCATGCCGCCGCGGCCGATCAGCTCGCCGACCTCGTAGCGTCCACCGAGGACACGGGGTGCGGTGCTCATGTCGTTGGCCTCTGCTCGTTCGGGTGCTGGGTCATCCTGGTCCACTCGTCGGGCGCCTGCAGGGCGCTGGTCGGGCTGGTCGCGGTGGTCGGTCATCTACTTGCCTTTGCCCTTCCGCTTGCCCTTGACGTGGTGGGCGGGCTGCGGCTTGGAGGGCGTGGACGCCGGGGCGGCCCTCTTCGAGGGCTGGCTCGAGGGCTGGCTCCAGGGCTGGCTAGAGGGCTGGCTCGAGGGCCGGCTCGACGTCGGGCTCGAGCTCGCCGAGGGGGCGGCGACGCTCGTGGCTGGGCTCGGGGATGCGCTGGGCGTGCTGCTCGGGGTCGCGGCCGGCGCCGGGACTGACGCCGGA
>NZ_JBFULD010000419.1:0-3084 GCF_056400505.1 Terrabacter sp. P5_B1 | reverse complement strand
CCCTAGAGCTCCTTGATGATGTCCTCGACGCGCTCCTTGGCGTCGCCGAAGAGCATGGCTGAGTTGTCACGGAAGAAGAGCGGGTTCTGGACCCCGGCATAGCCGGYGTTCATCGAGCGCTTGAAGACGACGACGTCCTTGGCGTTCCACACCTTGAGCACCGGCATGCCGGCGATCGGCGAGGTCGGGTCCTCGGCCGCCGCCGGGTTGACGGTGTCGTTGGCCCCGATGACGAGGACGACATCGGTGTCCGGGAAGTCGTCGTTGACCTCGTCCATCTCCAGGACGATGTCGTAGGGCACCCGCGCCTCGGCGAGGAGCACGTTCATGTGGCCCGGCAGCCGCCCAGCGACCGGGTGGATGCCGAACCGCACGTCGACCCCGCGCTCGCGCAGCTTGGACGTGAGCTCCGCGACCGGGTACTGCGCCTGGGCGACGGCCATGCCGTAGCCGGGCGTGATGACGACCGACGACGCGTTCTTCAGCAGGTCGGCGACCTCGGCCGCGGTCGTCTCGCGGTGGTCGCCGTAGTCGACGTCCGAGTCCGACACCGCTCCGTCGGAGCCGAACCCGCCGGCGATGACCGAGACGAACGACCGGTTCATCGCGGTGCACATGATGTAGGAGAGGTAGGCACCGGACGAGCCGACGAGCGCGCCGGTCACGATGAGCAGGTCGTTGCCGAGCATGAAACCGGCTGCAGCCGCAGCCCAACCCGAGTAGCTGTTGAGCATCGAGACGACGACGGGCATGTCACCGCCGCCGATCGAGGCGACGAGGTGCCAGCCGAACGCGAGCGCGATGGCCGTCATGACGAGCAGCGGCACGAGCGAGTGCGCTGCCACGAACCACCCGAGCAGGCCGGCGGACACGACGAGGGCAGTGAGGTTGAGCCAGTGCCGCGCCGGCAACATCAGCGGCTTGCTCGAGATGCGCGCCGACAGCTTGAGGAAGGCCACGATCGAGCCCGTGAACGTCACGGCTCCGATGAAGACGCCGAGGTAGATCTCGACGAGGTGCACCGAGTCCCCCGCGCCGCCGGACGCGAGGAAGGTGTTGAGACCCACGAGCACCGCCGCCGCGCCGACGAACGAGTGGAGCATGGCGATCAGCTCGGGCATGCCGGTCATCTCGACGCGACGCGCGCGCCAGATGCCGATCGCGGCGCCGATCGCCATCGCGACGGCAACGGCGATGACGTTGCCCCAGGGGGCGTCGCGCAAGGAGAGCCAGAGGGTCGCGACGAGGGCGATGCCCATGCCGACCATGCCCAGCACGTTGCCGTCCCGCGCGGTCTCGTGCTTCGAGAGGCCGGCGAGCGACATGATGAAGAGCAGGGCCGCGACGATGTAGGCGGCCTGGATGAGCGAGGTGCTGACGTCGGTCACGGTTCAGCCCTTCCTGAACATCGTCAGCATGCGGCGGGTCACGGTGAAGCCACCGAAGATGTTGATGCTCGCGATCAGGGTGGCAAGAAACGCGAGGACGATGATCACGACCTGCGAGCCGGGCGACGTGCGAGCCGCGCCCAGCTGGAGCAGGGCACCGACGATGATGATGCCGCTGATCGCGTTGGTCACGGACATCAGCGGGGTGTGCAGGGCGTGGTGGACGTTGCCGATGACGTAGTAGCCGATGACGACCGCGAGCGCGAAGACCGTGAAGTGGCCGAGGAAGCTGGCCGGTGAGACGGCCGCGATCGCCGCGAAGACGGCCGCGCCGATCCCCATGGCCACATACCTGCGGCGTGGATCCTTCGGTGGCTCAGGCTCCTTCGCCACCTTCTTGTCGTATGCCGTCTGCGCGACCGGGGCCGCCGCGCTCACCTGGATGGCAGGCGGGGGCCACAGCAGCTCACCGTCCCTCGCCACCGTCATGTTGCGCTGGACGACGTCGTCGAAGTCGAGGACGAGCTCGCCGTCCTTGCCCGGCGTGAGCAGCTTCATCAGGTTGACGAGGTTGGTGCCGTAGAGCTGCGAGGCCTGGGTGGGCAGCCGGGCCGCGAGGTCGGTGTAGCCGATGATCCTGACGCCGTTGTCGCTGACGACCATCTCGTCGGCGACCGAGCCCTCGACGTTGCCACCGTTGGCCGCGGCCATGTCGACGATCACGGAGCCCGGCCTCATCGCCGCGACCATGTCGGCGGTGATGAGCCGCGGCGCGGGGCGCCCGGGGATCAGCGCCGTCGTGACGATGATGTCGACGTCGGGAGCCTGCGCGGCATACAGCTCGGCAGCCCGCCGGTTGTACTCCTCGCCCATCTCCTTGGCGTAGCCGTCGCTCGACACCGCGGCGTCGATCTCGGGCATCTGCACCGCGAGGAAGTCGGCGCCCATCGACTCGACCTGCTCGGCCACCTCGACGCGGGCGTCGGTCGCGCGGACGATCGCGCCCAGGGACCGCGCGGTCCCGATGGCGGCGAGCCCCGCGACGCCCGCCCCCGCGACGAGGACCTTGGCGGGCGGCACCTTGCCGGCCGCGGTGACCTGGCCGGTGAAGAACGAGCCGAACTCGTGGGYCGCCTCGACGACAGCGCGGTAGCCGGCGATGTTGGCCATCGACGACAGGACGTCCAGCGACTGCGCGCGGCTGATGCGCGGGACGGCGTCCATGGCCATCGCCGTGACCTCGGCCGCCCGCAGCTTCTCGACGAGGTCGGGGCTGATCGCCGGCGCCATGAGCGAGACGAGGACGGTGCCCGGTCGCAGCCGCGCGATCTCGTCGTCGGACGGGGCGTTGACCTTGTGCACGACCGGCGAGCCCCAGGCCTCCTCGACGGTGACCACGCGAGCGCCGGCAGCGGCATACGCCTCGTCGGAGAAGCTCGCCCGCTCCCCCGCCCCCCGCTCGACGGCCACGTCGTAGCCGAGGGCCACGAGCTGCTCGACGGTCCTGGGCGTCGCGGCGACGCGTGTCTCGCGGGCGCGGGTCTCACGGGGGACACCGATCTGCACGCTGGGCTCCTTCGCGCTCAAGGCTGTGGGCACTGGTTCCCGAACCTAGAGCACGACGCGCGGGTAGCGGAGCGTCTGCCGGGCACGTCACACAAAATGACACTCGGACGGACCCGAACGTCTCTGATCG
>NZ_JBFULD010000418.1:0-3091 GCF_056400505.1 Terrabacter sp. P5_B1 | reverse complement strand
GCCGTGGGCCGCTCGTCGCGCCCACGGTGCCCTCGTCCGACCGGGCCCCCGCCGCCATGGAGCGGGCGCGGATCGATACGCCGCTGCCCACCGGCATACGGGCTCTCGACACCCTCGTCACCGTGGGCCGTGGCCAACGGATCGGGCTCTTCGCCGGGTCCGGCGTGGGCAAGTCCTCGCTGCTGTCGATGGTGGCGCGGGGGAGCGAGGCGCAGGTGTGCGTCATCGCCCTCGTCGGCGAGCGCGGACGCGAGGTCCGGGAGTTCCTCGAGGACGACCTGGGCCCCGAGGGACTGGCCCGCTCGGTCGTCGTCGTGGCCACCTCGGACGAGCCGGCACTCGTCCGCCTCCGCGCGGCCGACACCGCCACGAGCATCGCCGAGTCGTTCCGGGCCGAGGGTGCGCACGCGCTCCTGATGATGGACTCCCTCACACGAGTCGCCATGGCGCAGAGGGAGATCGGGCTCTCGGCGGGCGAGGCGCCGGCGACCCGGGGCTACCCGCCGTCGGCCTTCGCGGTCCTCGCCCGGCTGCTCGAGCGTGCCGGGACCGCCCGCACCGGGTCGATCACCGGCATCTACACGGTCCTCGTGGACGGCGACGACCACAACGAGCCGGTCGCCGACACCGCCCGTTCGATCCTCGACGGGCACGTCGTCCTCGACCGCAGGCTGGCGGTCATGGGGCACTACCCGCCCATCGACGTGCTCGGCTCGATCTCCCGCGTAGCCACCAAGGTCAACTCGCCCGAGCGCACCGCAACCGCGACAGCCCTGCGCCGGGTCCTCGCCGCCCGCAAGGCCGCCCAGGACCTCATCGACGTCGGCGCCTACACGCGCGGTGCCAACCCACTCGTCGACGCGGCCCTCGACCACGCCACGCCGATCGAGGCCTTCCTGACCCAGGGCCTCGACGAGCGCTCTACCGCAGAGGACGCCTGGGCGGCCCTCGACCGACTGACGACCAACCTCGGGGTGCCACGATGACCGTTCCCTTCTCCCTCGCCGGGCTCCTCCGGCTGCGCCGGCTCGAGGAGGACCAGGCCGCAGCCGTCTTCGGCGCCGCCGTCACCCGGCACGCCGGCTTCACCGCGCGCACCGAACGAGCCCTGATGGAGCTCGACCGCCTCCCCGCGGAGGTCGACGGCCTCGCCGTGCTGCACACCGCTGCCGCCGCGCGCGCCGCCTCCAGCGCGATGCTCTCCGAGTTGCGCGCCCTGTCCGACGCCGCGGCCGCGCAGCGCGAGTCGGCCGAGCGCGACCTCGGCCGAGCCCGGGCGCGGACGCTGGGTCTCGAGAAGCTCGAGGCACGGCACGGCGCCGCCGTCCAGGCGGCCGAGCTCGCCGCCGAGCAGGTCGTCCTCGACGAGCTGGGGTCGACGGCACGTAGGCGCACGGCGGGGCGGGTGACGGAGGAGTGACGTTCACCGAGTCGCTGGGGCGCATCCAGCAGATCCAGTCGACGCTGACGCAGTTCGATCCTGCTGCGGGGTCGGTGCGACAAGGCGCGTCCGCCGCCGTCGCCGCTGCCCCGCGAGGCGCTTCGGCAGGGTCGGTCGGCTCGACCGCCTTCGCCGACACCCTGGCCTCGGCCCTGGGACCGGACGCGGCATCCGCGCTCGGTGCGTCCGCCGGGGCCCGTGGCGTCGACGGTCCGCAGCCCCCGGCAGGAACGGTCACCGGCGATGACGTCGTGGCAGCGGCCAAGCGCTACGTCGGCGTGCCGTACGTCTGGGGTGGCACCGACCCGAGCAAGGGCATGGACTGCTCCGGCTTCGTCCAGCGCGTCTACGCCGATCTGGGCATCGACCTGCCCCGCGTCGTCGGCGACCAGATGAAGCGCGGCAGCGAGGTGCCCTCCCTCGCGCAGGCCCGGCCCGGCGACCTGCTCGTGAGCCACGGCCACAACCACATCGCGATCTACCTGGGCGGCGGCAAGGCGATCGACGCGCCCATGCCGGGCAGGACGATCCAGGTGCGTGATGCCTGGGAGGCCAACGGCAACCTCACGACGATCCGCCGCATCGTTCCCGAGACCCCGTCACGCGAGGCCGCGGCCTCGGCCTCCGGGCCCGGCACCGCCGCCCTGGACACGACGCAACGGCACTACGCCAAGGCCATCGTCGACGAGGTCCGCGCCCGCGGACTGCCCGCGCAGGCTGCCGTCGATGCCGTCTCGACGGCGCTGCAGGAGTCGTCGCTGCGGATGTACTGGAACCCGAAGGTCCCCGGCTCCCGATCCCTCGCCCCCGACCCCTCGGCGCGCGGCACCGACGGCCACTCCGTCGGCCTCTTCCAGCAGCAGGTGGACGGCTCGCGCTTCTCCTGGGGGACGGTCGCCGATGCCATGGACCCGCGCACGTCGACGCGGATGTTCCTGGACCGCCTCACGGCCCTGCCCGGCTGGGAGTCRCTGCCGGTGGCGGCCGCCGACCAGGCCGTCCAGCGCTCGGCCTACCCCACGGCATACGCCAAGTGGGAGACGACGGCACGGGAGATCGTCTCCGAGCTCTACAAGGCGGGTTCCTGATGAGCACCCCCATCGTCCCGAGCCAGGCCGCATCGGCCCTGCCCGTGCCGGCAGCCGCAGCCGGACGCTCCGGCCGGAACCTGAGCGGGGGTGCTGGCGGGGCCTTCGGGTCCGCGCTCGCGCTGCACCTGGCGGCGGGGGCCCAGCCGGAGGGGGCCGTCGCGACCGGCCAGGACCTCCTCACGACGCCCGCCACGGGCGACGCACCCAGCGCGTCGGGAGACCGCACGACCGGCGAAGCCCCATCGACCAGCACGCCCGACGGCGGAAGGGACGACGACCCGAGCGATGTGTCCTCCGGCGCGGGGGCCTCTCTCGCACAGACCTGCTCGGTCCTGACGCTGTCCGTGACACTGCCCGCGGCGGTGGTGCCGCCGCAGCCCGTGCCGGTGCAGCCCGTGCCGGTGCAGCCGGCCCCTTCGGCTCCGCCCTCGGAGCCACAGGTGGCGACGGGTGTGGCGGGTGTGGCGGCGACCGGTCGGCCCACCCCGCCCAGTGGGCCGGCTCCCGGCCTCGCCCCTTCCGCCCCCACCCCGGGTGGCCAGGGGCGGCAGTCCACCCC
>NZ_JBFULD010000417.1:0-3110 GCF_056400505.1 Terrabacter sp. P5_B1 | reverse complement strand
CCCGAGCGAGCGCCGCGGCTCCGGTCGCGGCCCGGCTCCTCACCGCCAGGGCGGCAGCCTGACGCCGGAGCAGCGGGAGGTCCGCCGGACAGCCCGCGCCGCGACCGTCCCACCCATCACGTATCCGGAGCACCTGCCCGTCGTCGACCGGCGTGAGGACATCGCGGCCGCGATCCGCGACCACCAGGTCGTCGTCATCGCCGGAGAGACGGGCTCGGGCAAGACGACCCAGATCCCGAAGATCTGCCTCGAGCTCGGCCGGGGCCTCGACGGCGTGATCGGCCACACCCAGCCGCGGCGCATCGCGGCCCGCGCCGTGGCCGAGCGCCTTTCCGAGGAGCTGGCCGTCGAGCTCGGCACCGCCGTCGGCTACCAGGTCCGCTTCACCGACCAGAGCAGCCGCGACACCCTCGTCAAGGTGATGACCGACGGCATCCTGCTCGCCGAGATGCAGCGGGACCGGGACCTGCGCCGCTACGACACGATCATCATCGACGAGGCGCACGAGCGCAGCCTCAACATCGACTTCATCCTCGGCTACCTCAAGCAGCTGCTCCCACGCCGGCCCGAGCTCAAGGTCGTCATCACGTCGGCGACGATCGACCCGCAGCGCTTCGCCGAGCACTTCGCCGACCCGACCACGGGGGAGCCCGCCCCCATCATCGAGGTCTCGGGCCGCACCTTCCCCGTCGAGATCCGCTACCGCCCGCTCGTCGACCCCGACCACCCCGACGCGGAGGAGCGCGACATGGTGACCGGCGTCTGCGAGGCCGTCGAGGAGCTGTGGACCGAGCGGCACTCCGGCACGAGCAGCGACATCCTCGTCTTCTTCTCGGGCGAGCGGGAGATCCGTGACGCCGCCGACGCCCTGAACGGGATGAAGCTGCCCGTCACCGAGGTGGTTCCGCTCTACGGGCGCCTCTCCGCGGCCGAGCAGCACCGCGTCTTCTCGTCCCACACCGGACGGCGGATCGTCCTGGCCACCAACGTCGCCGAGACCTCGCTCACCGTCCCGGGCATCCGCTACGTCATCGACACCGGCACGGCGCGCATCAGCCGCTACAGCCAGCGCACCAAGGTCCAGCGCCTCCCCATCGAGCCGGTGAGCCAGGCCTCCGCCAACCAGCGCTCGGGCCGCTGCGGGCGCGTCTCCGACGGCATCGCCATCCGGCTCTACTCCGAGGACGACTTCGCCAGCCGGCCCGAGTTCACCGACCCCGAGATCCTGCGGACCAACCTCGCGTCCGTCATCCTCCAGATGACGAGCCTCGGCCTCGGCGACATCGCCCGCTTCCCGTTCGTCGACCCGCCGGACGGCCGCCAGATCACCGACGGCGTCCGGCTGCTCGAGGAGCTGCAGGCCTTCTMGCCCGAGGACGACCAGCCCGCTGCCGCCGGAGGTCGCCGGCGTCCGGGACGCCGCCTGACGGCATACGGCCGCACCATCGCGGCCCTGCCGATCGACCCGCGCCACGCGCGCATGGTCATCGAGGCCGACAAGCGCGGCGTCCTGCGCGAGGTGCTCGTCATCGTCGCCGCGCTGTCGATCCAGGACCCGCGCGAGCGCCCGCAGGACAAGCAGGAGCTCGCGAACGCCTCGCACAAGCGCTTCGCCGACGAGACGAGCGACTTCGTCACGTGGCTCAATCTCTGGGCCTACCTCAAGGAGCAGCAGAAGGAGCTGAGCAGCAGCGCCTTCCGCCGGATGTGCAAGGCCGAGTTCCTCCACTACCTGCGCATCCGCGAGTGGCAGGACCTCCACAGCCAGGTCAAGCAGGCCGCCAAGGCGGCCGGTCTCGACGTCAGCCGCGGCACGGCCCACGTGGGCGAGGGCGAGATCGACGCCGACGCGATCCACCAGTCCCTGCTCGCCGGCCTCCTCTCGCACGTCGGTGTCCGCGACGAGCAGAAGCGGGAGTATGCCGGCGCGCGCGGAACCCGGTTCGGCATCAGTCCCGGGTCGGCCCTCTTCCGCAAGCAGCCCCAGTTCGTCATGGCCGAAGAGCTCGTCGAGACGAGCCGCCTGTGGGCGCGCGTCAACGCCCGCATCGACCCGGTGTGGGCCGAACAGCTCGGCGAGCACCTCGTGAAACGGCAGTACTCCGAGCCGCGCTGGTCGGGCAAGCGGGGGTCGGCCGTAGCGACGGAGCGGGTCACCCTCTACGGGGTGCCGCTCGTCGTGGGTCGCGTCGTCGGCCTCGGCCGCGTCGACCCCGAGCTGGCACGGGACCTCTTCGTCCGGCACGCCCTCGTCGAGGGCGACTGGCACACCGAGCACGCCTTCCTGCGCGACAACGCCGCCCTCGTCGAGCGTCTCGGAGAGCTCGAGGCGCGCACCCGCCGGCGCGACATCGTCGTCGACGACAGCACGCTGATCGCGTTCTACGACAAGCGGATCCCCGCAGACGTCGTGTCAGGACGCCACTTCGACTCCTGGTGGAAGAAGGCGCGCCGCCAGACACCCGACCTGCTCACCTTCACCGAGGAGCTGCTGCTGCGCGAGAGCGCCGGCAGCATCGCCGACGAGGACCACCCGACGACGTGGACCCAGGGCGAGAACGTCCTGCCGGTCACGTACCAGTTCGAGCCCGGTTCGGCGCACGACGGCGTGACCGTCCACATTCCCGTGGAGCGCCTCAACCAGGTGACGCCCGAGGGCTTCGACTGGCAGGTGCCGGGCTTCCGCGAGGAGCTCGTGACGGCCCTGATCCGCAGTCTCCCCAAGGGGATCCGCCGCAACCTCGTCCCGGCCCCCGACCACGCGCGCGCCGTCCTGCCCGAGCTCGACCCGACGTCGGGCCCCCTGCTCGTAGCGCTCGCGACGGTGCTGCGACGCCGGGCCGGGGTGGCCGTCACGCCGTCGGACTTCGAGGTCGAGCGGGTCCCGGCGCACCTGCAGGTCACCTTCAGCGTCGACGGCGTCGACGGCCGGCCGGTCGCCACGGGCAAGGACCTCGAGGCCGTCCGCGACACCGCGGCGCCACAGCTGCGCCGTCAGGTGAGCCGTGCCGGGTCCGGCATCGAGCGCGCCGGCCTCACGTCGTTCCCCGACGAGGGGGTGCCCGAGTCGTTCGAGAGCGCCGAGGGGGTCCAGGGCCACCCGGCCCTGG
>NZ_JBFULD010000416.1:0-3111 GCF_056400505.1 Terrabacter sp. P5_B1 | reverse complement strand
GTCGCGGACAACGCACCCGCGGTGGGCTACTCGCTCGAGACGCAGACGAAACCGGTCTATGACCGGATGCCGGATGAGACGACGGTTGCCCACGAGCTCTCGCACATGTGGCTCGGGGACTCGGTCACTCTCCGCCAGTGGCCGGACATCTGGCTCCATGAGGGTTTCGCGACATGGTCGGAGTGGATCTGGAGCGAGCACAGCGGCCGGAAGAGTGCCCAAGGCTACTTTGACACCCTCTACAACACCCCCGCCTCGAAGACGTCGTTCTGGGCTCCCCCACCCGGCAACCCGGGAGACGCCGCGCACCTCTTCGACGGGACGGTCTACGACCGTGGCGCGATGACGGTGCAGGCGCTGCGGCACAAGGTCGGTGACGACACGTTCTTCCGGATCATGCGCACCTGGGTGACGGAGAACCGCTACGGCAATGTCACGACACCCCACTTCATCGCCTTGGCCGAGAAGACCTCGGGGATGGACCTCGACCACTTCTTCGACGTGTGGCTCTACCAGCCCCAGAAGCCGACCTCGTGGTGAGCGAGACAGGACCGGTGGGCGCTGTCGTCATTCCACGACGGGTTCCCAGACGAGCTCCGCGACATCGATGACCAGCTCGGAGCTCCGTGCCGCCGGGTCGTCCGGCGCCCGCACCTCGCCCACAGACACGCATACGAATCGTTGAGGCGGCGGTGCTCTCCGGGTAGGTGAAGCGAATCCGGTACAGCTGCTCGAGTCTCAAGGTTGCACTCCCACTGACAGACGAACCCTCTGACAGAGGTGGCACGCCGCAGCGAGGCGAGGAACCGCTTCCCTCAGCGGGCGGCGAGATCGAGTCCGAATGCCGTGGCCATCGAGGGAGCCGCGGCGGCCTCCCCGAGCGGCTCCGCCGCGAGGACCTCGCTGTAGAGGCGCGCCAGCGAGTAGTGGCTCAGCGGCGTCGTGACGACGGCGCCGTGCAGCGACGGGTGGGCCACGGCGGTCAGGACGAGGTTGTCCTGATGGTGGTCGTCCTCGTCGGCGGTGACCACGATCGCGAGATGTCCGGCCAGCCAGTCGGGACCGGCCATCACCAAGCCGATCTCGGTCCGCAGCCAGCTGTCGGCGACCGAGAGATCGCAGTTGTGGGCGTCGTTGCACAGGTCAGGGATCACCATGCCCGCGTTGGGCAGTCGTCCGGTGGCGGCATCCGTGCTCAGCTCCGTGAGCGGCACGTCGTACTGGACGCACGAGGACCGCTCGCTGAGATAGTAGGGCCACGGGTTGTGCTTGACGACGTACTGTCCGGAGTTCTCCGTTGCGCAGGTGCCGGGCATCCCCTCGGCGTACACCTTGGCCGTCTTGCCCAGCGACAGCGCCTGGCCGAACACCGACGGCTGGTCGGTCGTGTGACTGGCGGGCGGACCATCATCCGTGACGCCGAACGTGCTGCCCCCCGTCATCGCGAGATAGTTCGGCAGCGAGGGGTGCGTCACCGCCCGGTAGCTCGTCGCGTGGGCGAACTCCTTGCCGAGTGCTGCCGTGTACGGCATGGCTTCGCGCATCTGGTCCAACGAGTGGTTCTCGACGACGAACGTCAGCAGCTTGGTCACCTTCGTCGGGTGCACCGTGGCGAAGGTGACGGGTGCGGGAGAGGAGGCAGGGGCGGAAGGTTGTCCCGACCCGCAGCCGGTGAGGCCCAGCAGTGCGGTCGCGATGACCAACCCGGCGACCTTGTGCGACATGCGTCCCCCATGGTCTGAAGTGCCTTGCCGCGGAGACAGTACCGCGGGGTGGTCGATGCAGGCTGGGAAAGCGGCGTGAAGCGGGCGGTGGCAGAGTGGGCCGATGGAGATCCAGCTCAGCATGCTGATCCTCGAGGTCCGCGACCTGACCACGTCGATCGCGTTCTACCGCGACCTCGGTCTCGACGTCCCCGATCCGGTGTCCGGTCGACCTGTCGTCATTCACCGGATGGGCAGCGGCGTCAGCCTGCTGCTGACGACCTCTTTCGCCGCCACCTACGATCCTGCCTGGACGCGCCCGGCTGGGGGCTACCAGCAGCTGCTCGAGTTCTATGTCGGCGAGAAGGCAGCCGTCGACCGGCGTTGGGCCGACCTCGTCGCCGCAGGCCATCCCAGCCGCATGCCACCCACGCAGACCGCGGGCCCCTACGCCGCCATGGTCGACGACCCCGATGGCAACGTCGTCCTTCTCACCTCCGACGAAGCGGCCCGGGTCGACACGAACGACGCGTAGCGCACCCTCCGGCATACCAGGCCTGACGTCGGTTGCGAGCGGAACGTCGGCAGCGGGCGCGGGGGTGCGGCAAGATGAAGTATGCGTGAGGTGCCGGTGGGTGCCGTACCGATCGATCGATTTGCCCGGGTGCTCCCGCCGGAACGGGTCGCGCTGCTCAAGGCTGCTGCGGACCGAACCTCGCTGCTGCTGCAGGGCCGCACGGTGTGGAACGTCAGCTCCACCGAACGGGGTGGCGGGGTGGCGGAGATGCTCCAGACCTTGGTGGCCTACGGGCGGGGCGCCGGTGTCGAGACGCGCTGGTTCGTCCTCACCGGCGACGAGCGGTTCTTCACCGTGACCAAGAGGTTGCACAACCTGCTCCACGGTTTCTCCGGGGACGGAGGCGGGCTCGACGAGACGGACACGGACCACTACCGCGACGTGATGGCGCGCAACCTCGAGGTCTGGCGGAACCGGGTGCGTCCCGGGGACATTGTGCTGCTTCACGATCCGCAGACCGCAGGCATGGCCGCTGCGCTCCGGGAACAGGGCGCGCACGTCGTCTGGCGCTGTCACATCGGAGCGGACCGGGCCGACGGGCACACGGGCCGTGGCTGGGAGTTCCTCCGGCCGTTCGTGGAGGCCGCCGACGCGTGCGTCTTCTCGCGGAGGGAGTACGCACCCCGCTGGCTGCCGACGCCCCGGGTCCGGGTGATCCCGCCGTCGCTCGACCCGTTCAGCGCGAAGAACGCGCCGATGACGACCGACAGCATCCGGGGAGCCCTGCACCGGGCCGGGATCGTCGAGCAGCTCACGGGGGACGGCAGTCTCGCGTTCGTCCGGCGCGACGGCACCGCGGGCACGGTCCGGGCCCACCGCGGTCTCCTGTTG
>NZ_JBFULD010000415.1:0-3112 GCF_056400505.1 Terrabacter sp. P5_B1 | reverse complement strand
GGGGTGGGGTGGACGGAGCGGGCGCCCCAGCCGACACGAGCTCCGGCGCCAAGGCACCGGCCGCCGACTCGGGCGGAGCGTCGGGCGCAGCGCAGGGCACCGGCTTGGCCGGCGCGGCCGTGGTCATCGAGTCGAAACTCGCGCGGTCCGCCTGGCTCGGGATCAAGGTCAGCGACCTGACGGGATCAGCAGCCCGCGCCCGCGTCATCGCCACCGATGCCGGCGGTCAGGTCATGTCCGAGGACGTCGTCACGGCAGTCGACCCGACGGGTGGGCCGGTGGGCCCACAAGGCGTCGACCCGCAGCTCGGGGTCGGCACGTCGGTGCCGGACGTCGGGGTGGACGAGGCACGCATGGTGCTCAGCGTCCCGGCGAAGGCGCTCGACGACGTGCTGACCCAGCTGTCGAAGATCGGGTCCGTCAGCCACCGCTCCTCGCAGTCGCAGGACGTCACCGACAGCTACATCGACACGAAGGCCCGCATCCAGCCGATGCGTGACGGCATCGACCGGGTGCGTGCCCTCCTCGCCAAGACGACGGACCTCCAGCAGGTCATCACGCTCGAGAGCGAGCTGAGCCGGCGCCAGGCCGACCTGGACTCGTTCGAGCAGCGCCTCGCGAAGCTCGACGCGATGACGACGACGAGCGACGTCACCGTGACGCTGTGGACCGACGCCACCACGCCGGTGCCGACCCAGAGCGGGATCACCGGGGGCCTGCGCACGGCGTGGGACAGCCTCCTCGGCTCCGTCACGGTCATCCTGACCGGGCTCGCCGCGCTCCTGCCGTGGCTCGTCCTGCTCGTGCCGCTCACCCTGCTGGCCCTGCGGGTGTGGCGTCGTCGCGGCGCAGGTATGCCGTCTGCGACCTCCCACACGGCAGGTGACCCTGCGGCCCTCTCCTCACCGCAGGCTCCTGCCGAGACCGCCGCCGCGTCCTCGCCCACCGGTTCCGGGGGCTCCCCCTCCGGGGACTGAGGCGTCGACGCCGGTCAGCGGTTCGGTCAGCGACCGAACCGGTGGCGGAGCATGTCACCGACCTGACGGACCTCGCGCACGTGCATGGCGTGGGCGATGCCGACGTAGATGACGCCGAAGACGAGACCGACGAGACCGATCTCGACCGCGCTGGCGAACATCCGCCTGAGGGCGGAGGGCGAGCTCTCGATGGCCGCGCCCGTGATCGGGTTGAGCACCAACGTGACCCCCCAGGCGACGACACCGGCGACGGCTGCAGCGACTCCGACTCGCGACGCCGTGACCAGGCCGCTCATGAGGCCGAGGGGCCCGGTGCGCCGCCGGAGCAGGAAGAGGCCCACGCCGGAGCTGACCACGTTGCCCACGGTCTGACCCATCGCCATGATGCCGATGGCCCACACCGGGTTGACGAAGAACGTCACGGCACCGGCGATCGCGCTGATGGCTGTGAGCAGGGCCTGCATGACGACGGTCGGCTTGCCGTCCTCGAGCGCGAAGAACATGCGGTAGCAGAGCAGGTCGAGCCCGAACGGCACGAGCCCGAGGATCATGATGATGAGGACGCTGGCCGAGACCTCGACGGACCGGGCGTCGATCCCGGGGTTGAGCAGCGCCACGATCGGGTTGGCGAGCACGATGACCGCCACCATGATCGGCACGTTGGCCACCAGCGGCATCGCCAGACCGGTGCGGAAGTCGCGTCGGAGGCGATCCCGATCGCCTGCAGCGGCTGCCGCGGAGAAGCGCGGGAAGAGCGCCGTCATGATCGAGACCGTGATGAAGGCGTGCGGCAGCATGAAGAGCGTGAACGCGATGCTGTAGGCCATAGGTCCACGGGCCGCGCTCCTCAGCCCGAGCACGCTGGCCTGCGCGGTGGCGTTGTTGAGGACGCCCTGGCTGATGAAGAAGCCGATCTGTGACACCGCCAGGCCGCAGAAGGCCCAGAGGGCGAGTCGGCTCACACCCCCGAGACCGACCCCCCGGAGGCCCCAGCGCGGCCGGTAGTGGAACCCGGCGCGCCGCAGGGCCGGCACGAGCGAGAGCGCCTGGACCACGACCGAGAGCGTCGCCGAGCCTGCGAAGAGCCAGATCATCGGTCCGGTCCACTCGGACGGGTTGCGGGGCTGCTGGTGCCCGTTCGGACCGACGCCGTGCGGCTGCCCGAAGACGACGAGGAAGAGGACGAGTCCGGCGACCGCGACGACGTTGGCGATGAAGGGCGCCCATGCGAACGCGCCGAACTGCCCTCGCGCATTGAGGACCTGCCCGAGCAGGGCGAAGAGGCCGTAGAAGAAGATCTGCGGCAGGCAGATGAGCGAGAACGCCAGCGCGAGGTCCTTGAACTGGGGCGAGGAGCTGCGCGCGAGCAGCCACACGAAGCCGCCGGCTCCGGCCATGACGACGACGGTGATGAGCGCCATCCCGGCCAGGGCGACCGTGATGACGCGGTCGGTGAACTCCTGGCCGCCGTCGTGCAGCTTCATGGCGCGCGCGAGCGACGGGATGAGCACCGCGTTGAGGATGCCGCCCGCTGCGAGGACGTAGAGGACGTTGGGGAGGGTGTTCGCCAGGGAGAAGGCGTCGCCGGCCAGCTGCGCACCGATGATCGCGGTGATGAGGCCGTTGCGCACCACCCCGAGGATCCGCGACGCCACGGACCCACCGAGCATGGTGAGACTGGAGCGAGCGACCGAAGGAGCCGCCGTCGTCATCGGCGGCTCGAGCACTCGTGGACGAGCGCGGTCACCCGGGTGAGCACGTCGGGGTCGACGTCGGGCAGTACGCCGTGACCGAGGTTGAAGATGTGGCCCGGCGCGGGGCGCCCTTCCTCGACGATCTCGCGCACGCGCCGCTCGAGGGCGTCCCACGGCGCGAACAGCAGGGCGGGGTCGAGGTTGCCCTGCACGGCATACGTCGGCCCGAGGCGCTCGACGGCGTCGGTCAGCGACACGCGGTAGTCGACCCCGACCACCTCGGCCCCGGCCGCACCCAGGAGAGCCAGCAGCTCGCCCGTGCCCACCCCGAAGTGGATGCGGGGCACGTCGAGGTCCTCGACCATGGCGAGCGCGGTCGCGGAGTGCGGCATCGCGCGGGCCGCGTAGTCCGCGCGCGACAGCGCACCGGCCCAGGAGCTG
>NZ_JBFULD010000414.1:0-3148 GCF_056400505.1 Terrabacter sp. P5_B1 | reverse complement strand
GCCGGACGCTGAGGCCGTCGCGCTCCAGCGGCCTGCCGGCGGCGACCCGCGCCGGGTCGATCTCGATGCCGACGACCTGGACGTCGGGCCGCACCCGCCGCAGCCGGTCGTGCAGCTCGACCGCGGTGGTGGGCGACGCGCCGTAGCCGAGGTCGACGACGACGGGCGGCGCGGGGCTGCGCCGCAACCGCCACGCGTGCGGGCCCGCGATCCACCGGTCGCACCGGCGCAGCCGGTTCGGGTTCGTCGTCCCACGCGTCACCGTGCCGACGGGTCGCTGGTGGGGAGGCACGTCCGCAGGCTACGCGTGGCGCCCCGTTCGAGGTATTCCACGGTCATCGGCGACGGCGGAATACCTCGAACGGGGGGTGTGGTTGAGACAAGGAACGAGCAGGCCGAGCAGGTCTTGCAGGGACGAAGGGATGCCGATGGCGGTCGAGCCGCGACGAGTCGCGATGATCAGCGTCCACACCTCGCCCCTGGAGCAGCCGGGCACCGGTGACGCCGGCGGCCTCAACGTCTACGTCGCCGAGACGGCGAAGGAGCTCGCCTCGCGCGGCGTCGAGGTCGACATCTTCACCCGGCGCACGACGGGCGAGACGCCGGTCGAGGCGGACCTCGTCCCCGGCGTCCGGGTGCGGCACGTGACCGCCGGCCCGTACGAGGGGTTGGCCAAGGAGGACCTCCCGGGCCAGCTCTGTGCCTTCTCCGCCGGCATCATGCAGGCCGGGCTCTCGGTCCCCGAGGACCACTACGACCTGGTCCACTCGCACTACTGGCTCTCAGGGCAGGTCGGCTGGCTCGCCGCCGACCGGTGGCGCGTCGCGCTCGTGCACACGATGCACACCATGGCCCGCGTCAAGAACCTCCACCTCGCCGAGGGCGACCCGCCCGAGCCACGGGGCCGCGAGATCGGGGAGGTCCAGGTCGTCGAGGCCGCCGACCGGCTCATCGCCAACACCGACGACGAGGCTCGCGAGCTCATCGAGCTGTATGCCGCCCCGCCGGCCAAGGTGTCCGTCGTCCCTCCCGGGGTCGACCTGTCGACCTTCACGCCCGGTGACCGGTCCGAGGCGCGTCGGTCTCTCGGCCTGCCCGTCGAGGGCGAGCTGCTCCTCTTCGTCGGTCGCATCCAGCCGCTCAAGGCCCCCGATGTGCTGCTCCGGGTCGCGGGTGAGCTGCTGCAGCGCGAGCCGGGACGACGCCGTCGCCTGACGGTCGCCGTCCTCGGCGGTCCGAKCGGCAGCGGCCTCACCCGGCCGCACGAGCTCGAGGAGCTGGCGCGCTTCCTCGGCATCGACGACGTCGTGCGCTTCGTGCCGCCGGTCGACCGTCCGGTCCTCGCGCAGTGGTACCGCGCCGCCGACCTCGTCGTCGTGCCCAGCCACTCGGAGTCCTTCGGCCTCGTCGCCATCGAGGCGCAGGCATGCGGCACCCCCGTCGTGGCCGCCCGCGTCGGGGGCCTGCCCACGGCGGTCGGTGACGCAGGCGTCCTCGTCGACGGCCACGCCACCCCTGACTGGACGGACGCCGTCGAGTCGCTGCTGCGAGACAGCCCGCGTCGTCTGGCGCTGGGGTCCGACGCCGTCGCGCACGCCGCGCAGTTCGGCTGGGGTGCGACCACCGACCGGCTCCTCGAGGTCTACCGTCAGGCCATGCGAGAGCGCGCCCACGGCACCAACGAGTCGCCGATCGACGAGGGCCAGAGCCTGGTCGGCGTCCCGACGGCGGTGATCCCGTGACCGCCGAGCTCCAGGACACCACGCCGGCCGACGACTCCCCGCGCGCGCAGGCGGAGGGTCGCCTCACGGCATACCTCGGCTCGGTCGGTCTCGACTGGGAGCTCGGCGGACGCGTGGGGGAGTTCGTCGTGACCCTGCCGGGGGAGAAGAAGCTGAAGACCGTCGTGTCGGTGCTGGTGCGCGACCGGACGACGAGCCTCAGCGCGTTCGTCATCCGCAACCCGGACGAGAACCACGAGGCGTTCTACCGCACGCTGCTGCGCAAGAACCTGCGGCTGCGGGGGCTCGCCTACGCCATCGACACCGACGGCGACGTCTACCTGAGGGGCGAGGTCCCGACCGTCGCGGTCGAGGCCGACCACCTCGACCAGGTCTTCGGCATCGTGCTGTCGGCGAGCGACGACGTCTTCAACGAGCTGCTCGCGCTCGGCTTCCTCGGATCGATGAGGAAGGAGTGGGCCTGGCGGGTCTCGCGGGGCGAGTCCACGCGCAACCTCGACGCCTTCCGACACCTGCTGGACGACGGGACGGACGCCTGATCGGCCGTCGCTAGGCTGGCGCCATGACCTACACGCTCGTCCTCGTCCGTCACGGCGAAAGCGACTGGAACGCCAAGAACCTCTTCACCGGCTGGGTCGACGTCGACCTCACCGACAAGGGCCGCGCCGAGGGCGTGAGCGCCGGCGAGCAGCTCAAGGAGGCCGGCATCCTGCCCGACATCGTGCACACGTCGCTGCTGCGCCGGGCCATCACGACCGCGAACCTCTCGCTCGACGCGGCTGACCGGCACTGGATCCCGGTCAAGCGCGACTGGCGCCTCAACGAGCGCCACTACGGCGCGCTGCAGGGCAAGGACAAGAAGCAGACCCTCGAGCAGTTCGGCGAGGAGCAGTTCATGCTGTGGCGCCGCTCCTATGACGCGCCGCCGCCGGCCATCGACGAGGGCGACGAGTTCTCGCAGCACGGCGACCCCCGCTACCGGGGGCTCGGCCCCGCGATGCCGGCCACCGAGTGCCTCAAGGACGTCGTGACGCGGCTCATGCCCTACTGGGAGAACGAGATCCAGACCGACCTCGCCGACGGACTGACCGTCATGGTCGCCGCCCACGGCAACTCGCTGCGTGCCCTCGTCAAGACGCTCGACGGCATCTCCGACGACGACATCGCCGGGCTCAACATCCCGACGGGTATGCCGCTCGTCTACGAGCTCGACGACTCGTTCCGTCCGGTGACCCCGGGTGGGCGCTACCTCGACCCGGAGGCCGCCCGGGTTGCCGCCGAGGCCGTCGCGAACCAGGGCCGCTGACCTCCACCCCCTGAACCGTCGAAAGGCCACGTATGGCCGCCTGACCGCAGTCGAAAGGCCACTCCTCACGGCGAGGAGTGGCCTTTCGACTGTCACGAGG
>NZ_JBFULD010000413.1:0-3152 GCF_056400505.1 Terrabacter sp. P5_B1 | reverse complement strand
CGATGACGCTCGGCTCGGAGAAGGAGGGTACGCCGGGGGCCGGGACCCCGAGCACCGCTGCGACCGCTCTGGACCCGACGTCACGCAGGTCGGCCACCCGCTCGGCGAAGTAGCCGCCGAGGGCCTCGAACTGGGCGGCATACGTCTCCACCGCGTTGGCGATGGAGTGCGCCCGGCCGTGGCCGGCAGCGAGCTCCTTGGCCGCGGCCTTGACGAGTCCCTTGTCGCGGGCGATGAGGGCGGTCGCCTTGAGGATCTGCTGGGCCGTGTCGTCGACCCGAGTCGCCCGCTCCTCGAGCGAGACGGCGACCGACTCGAAGGCTGCCCGCACGTCGGCGAGTGCCGCCTCCTCGTCGTCGACCGCGCCCTCGCCGGCCGGCGGCCGGACCGGTGGCGCGACCTGCACCACCGGTCCGTATGCCGTGCCCGGGCTGACGCCGATGCCGTGCCTGGTCTCCGACTCGGCCATGGTCGTTACTCCGCGTCGAGGTCGCGCGAGAGGAGCGCGACCAGCGAGTCGAGCGTCTCGTCGGCGCCGGCGCCGTCGGCCGTCAGGACGACTTCCTCGCCGTACTTGGCCCCGAGGGCCATGACGCCGAGGATGCTCGTCGCGTCGACCGGGTCCTCACCGGGCTTGGCGATCTCGACGTCGAGACCGGACTCGGTCGCGGCCTCGACGAAGAGGGCGGCCGGGCGGGCGTGCAGGCCCACCGACGAGGCGATGGTGACGGTGCGGGTTGCCATGGACGTGCTCCTTCGTTGGATAACGGGTGGTCGTGCTGTCGAGAAGGATCAGACGGCGAGCGAGCTCACGCCCTGATCAGACGGTAGCGCTCGCGTCGACCTCTGCGAGGTGCGTGTCGCGTGACTTCAGGGCGACGACGATCAGCGTCATGACGATGACGCCGACGACGAGGGCCAGCAGGAAGAGGAGGAAGTTGCCGATGAGGGGCAGCACCCAGATCCCTCCGTGCGGGGCCCGGAGCGTCGCGCCGAACATCATCACGAGGCCACCGGTGACGGCCGAGCCGACGACGGAGGAGCTGATGGTGCGCACCGGGTCGGCCGCCGCGAAGGGGATCGCCCCCTCCGAGATGAACGAGGCGCCCAGCAGCCAGGCCGCCTTGCCGTTCTCGCGCTCGGGCTCGGAGAAGAGGTGCGGGCGGATCGTCGTGGCGAGCGCCATCGCGAGCGGCGCCACCATGCCGGCGGCCATGACCGCGGCCATGATCTTGAGCTGCGGGGCGTCGGCCACCGTTCCGGCCGTGGCCAACCCGGCGGTGGCGAAGAAGTAGGCCGCCTTGTTGACCGGGCCCCCGAGGTCGAAGCCCATCATCGCGCCGAGCAGGATGCCGAGCAGGACGGCGCTCGAACCGCTCATGTTGTTCAGGCCGGTGGTCAGCGCGTCGCTCAGGGCCTTGATCGGCTTGCCCAGGACGGCGATGAAGATGCCGGCGGTGATGAGGGTCGACAGCAGCGGGATGACGACGACCGGCATGACGCCGCGCACGCCCTTGGCCACCTTCCAGTGGGCGATCCACCGGGCGACGAAGCCGCCGAGGAAGCCCGTGGCGAGGCCGCCGAGGAARCCGGCGCCCATCGTCGCAGCGATCGACCCGCCGACGATGCCGGGGACGAGGCCCGGCCGGTCGGCGATGGCGAAGGCGATGAAGCCGGAGAGGATCGGCACGAGGAACCCGAAGGAGGCCCCGCCGATGACGAAGAGCAGCCCGGCCCACGAGGTCAGGCTGAAGGCGCTGAAGTTCTGGGCGATGTTGTACTGGTCGGGCGACGTCAGGTTGTACTTGACGATCTCGATCGGACCCTCGGCGCCGAGCGCGACCTGGGCGAGCATGAACGACAGGGCGATGAGGATGCCGCCGGCCGCGACGAACGGGATCATGTAGGACACACCGGTCATCAGCCACTGCCGGATCTTCGTGCCCGTGCTCGCGCCGCTCTCGACCTTCGAGGTGAGCCCGCCGGACCCCCCGGCTGCGGATGCCGCCGCCACGGCCGCCTCCGCCTTGCTCGGGTCGGCGTCCCAATCGGCGACGAGGTGCTCGGCCTGGGTGACGAGGGCCGGGCCGTCGGAGATGCCCTTCTTGACACCGACGTCGACGAGCGGCTTGCCGGCGAAGCGGCCGGCGTCCTTGACCGGCAGGTCGTGGGCGAAGATGACGGCGTCGGCGGCAGCGATGACGTCGGCGCCGAGCGGTGTGGACCCTGCCGACCCCTGCGTCTCCACCCTCATCGTGTGACCCGCGGCCTTCGCGGCGTTCTCGAGGCCCTCGGCCGCCATGTAGGTGTGGGCGATACCGGTGGGGCACGACGTGACACCGACGAGGTTGAGCACGCGCTTGGCTGCCGGTGCAGCGGCAGCGCCGGTCCGGTCGGCACCCGCGGTCGCCGTGGCGGCTGCGGAGGCCGGCTGGTCGAGGGCGACCTCGTTGCTGACGATCCGGACGACCTCGGCCTCGGTCGTCGCGGCGGCGAGCGCGGCCTTGAAGTCCTTCTTCATGAGGGCGCGGGCGAGCTTGGGCAGCATCTGCATGTGGGCGTCGCCACCACCCTCGGGGGCCGCGATGAGGAAGACCAGGGTGGCCGGCCCATCCTTGGCGCCCCAGTCGATCCCGTCGGCGGAGCGGCCGAAGACGAGCGACGGCTCGGTGATGGCCGTGCTGCGGGCGTGCGGGATGCCGATGCCGCCGGGGAGCCCGGTCGCCATGGTCTCCTCGCGCTTGCGCACGTCGTCGAGGAAGGTGTCGATGTCGGTGCACCGGCCCGAGGCGACGAGGCGCTCGCCGAGCCTCCGGGTCGCCTCGTGGCGATCGGCACCGGTGAGGTCGAGGACGACCTGCTCTTCGGTGATGAGGGACATGGGTTTTTCCTTTCCGAGGGACGATCAGGGGTTCGGCGTCTGTGGGCGCGTCACGAGAGGACGCGGTCGAAGTCGGGCTCGCGGGTCAGCTCGGCGCGTATGCCGTCGAGGTCGTCGGGTGCGGGCACGCGGCTTCCGGGGAGGGTGACCGCCGCGGCGCCCCACGTCACCCCCGTCAGGAGGGCGTCCGCGGGGGCGCACCCGGAGGACAGGCCGTGGAGCAGGCCGGCGAGCATGCAGTCGCCGGCGCCCACGGTGGACAGGGGTGCCG
>NZ_JBFULD010000412.1:0-3168 GCF_056400505.1 Terrabacter sp. P5_B1 | reverse complement strand
GAAGCACGGCGCCGACCGGACCCTGCTCGAAGCCGCCACGCACCGCGTCCGGATCCCCATGCATGGCAAGGCGAACAGTCTCAACGTCGCCGCGTCGGCCGCGATCGTGCTCTACGAGGCGGTTCGTCAACGCGACGCGCGCTGACCCGACACGGCCTCGAGGAGCCCGCGGGACGGCATACGAGATGACAGTCAGGTTTCGTTCGTGTGACGCGTGTGACGAGCCCGCCAGAGAGGGGGAGGGTGGGTCAGAAGCACCCCTTGGCGTGTGTCACGATGTTCTGTATGCGAGTTGACCACGTCTCTTATGCAGCGGAGGCTGGTGGCCTCAAGGCCACGGCCGCCCGACTGTCCGACCTCATCGGCGTCGCGCCGGTCGACGGAGGGGTGCATCCCCGGTTCGGCACGCGCAACGTGATCTTCCCCCTGGCCAAGGACCACTACCTCGAGGTCGTCGAGGTGCTCGACCACCCGGCCTCCGACAAGGCGCCCTTCGGTCAGGCCGTCCGTGCCGCCTCCGAGGCGGGCGGCGGCTGGCTCGGCTGGGTCGTCGCCGTCGACGACATCACCAAGGTCGAGCAGCGGCTCGGTCGCGAGGCCGTCCTGGGCAACCGGCACCGCCCCGACGGCACCGAGCTCAAGTGGCGACAGCTCGGCATCAAGGGCCTCATGGCGGACCCGCAGGTCCCCTACTTCATCGAGTGGGATGACATGACGGTGCACCCCTCGGCAGGCGCCGACACGTCGGTCTCGATCGACAACCTCCAGATCGCCGGTGACCCCAAGCGCGTGCGCGCGTGGCTCGGCCCGGAGGACACCTTCGACAAGGGCGGCATCGACTTCACCTTCGTCGCCCCCCACGGCACCCCCGGCCTGTTGTCGGTCACCTTCGACACCCCCGGCGGCAAGGTCACCATCTGACCGACTCTCCAACTCGCACGCGAAACGGCGGTCACCCCTGTGGGGTGGTCGCCGTTCTCGTCGTTCCGAGGGCGTATGCCGTCCGGTCGCGGTCGCGGCCAGCCGGGGTCAGTCGGGGTCAGTCGAGGGGCCGGCCCGTCGATGCCGCGAGGGTCCGCCGCGCGATGACCGTCCCGGCGGCGCCGACGACGACGGCGACGAGCACGGCGGTCAGGGGCGGCGAGGGCGGGAGGCCCCACCCCGTCAGGGTCGTCGACAGCGACAGCTCGAACACCTGGAGCCCGTCGACCAGCAGCTCCTTCACGTCGGCGCCGCGCACGGGCGTGCCGCGCAGGGCCTCGAGGACGTAGCGGGCGGCGGTCAGAGCGGCCGCCGTGAGGGCGAGCAGGGCGAGGGCGCACACCCACGCGACCACCCGGACCACGAGCCGGCTGCCGATCGTGGCGGCGAGCAGCGCTCCGACCACGACGCCCGAGAGCGCGGCGAGGACCGTCGGCAGCCATGTCGGTGGTGCGGTCTCGCGCACGGTGCCGAGCGCGAGCTGGCCGAGCCAGTCGGCGCCGACCACGGCGACGGGGGCGGCCGCGACGGCCCGCAGCGCCGGACCGCCGAGCGAGATCGCGAGGCCGAGGACGAGACCGGCGACGCCGCCGGCGACCGTGAGGGCGACGAAGGCGAGGCGGACCTGGTCGGCGGTCCTGCCGGAGCCGCCGAGGTCCGGGTCGGGTGCCAGCGCCTGGGCGACCGACCATCCTGTGGCGAGGGCGGCGCCGAGCGTCGCGAGGGCTGCGAGGCCGAGGCGCAGCCTGCGCCGATCCGTGCTCCACAGCGGCGCGCAGCCGGCGAAGACGCCAGCCATCACGGCGACGGCGAGCAGGAGCATGAGCAGCTGGTGGTGAAAGGGCAGCAGGGCGCTGCGCAGGTCGTTGCGCGGGTTCCACGGGGTGCCGAACGTCCCCTGGCTGGACCGGCGGACGAGCCACGGCAACAGCCCGAAGAACCATCCGACGACGGCGAAGAGGGCCACCGGCCACGGGTTGGAGCGGACGCCACGCCTGTGGTGCTCGTCCGCGGCCGCCGCCCGCGGCGCCTCTGTCGTCGACGTCATCGTCGAACCTCCCCCGTCCTGGGTTGCCGAGTCGTCCGGCACCCGGGTCATCCTGCCATCGGCGTCAGCCGGTCACCGAGTCCAGCGCTTGAGGCGCAGGGAGTTGCTGACGACGAGCACCGACGACAGCGCCATGGTCGCCCCGGCGATCATCGGGTTGAGCAGGCCGAACGCGGCGAGCGGGATGGCCGCCGTGTTGTAGCCGAACGCCCAGGCCAGGTTCTGCTTGATGATGCGCAGCGTCTCGCGCGAGAGGCCGATCGCGTCGCCGACGGCGTCGAGGTCGGGGCGCACGAGGACGATGTCGGCCGAGTCCATCGCGACGTCGGTGCCCGAGCCCATGGCCAGACCGAGGTCGGCCTGGGCGAGGGCGGCCGCGTCGTTGACCCCGTCGCCGACCATGGCCACGACGCGGCCCGACTGCTGCAGCTCGGTGACGACCTCGTGCTTCTGCGCGGGCAGCACGTCGGCGCGCACGTTGGAGGCGTCGATGCCGACCTGCTCGGCGACGCTGCGCGCGTTGGAGGCGCTGTCGCCCGTGAGCAGGTACGGGGTGAGACCGAGCTCCCGCAGGCGGGCGATGGCAGCCTTCGACGAGTCGCGCACCGTGTCCTCGACGGTGAGCGCAGCCTGTGCGACGCCGTCCCAGCCGACGAAGACCGTGGTGCCGGCGTTGCTGCGCGCGTGCTCGAGCAGCTCGGGGGCCACGCCCTCGAAGAGGACGGCCTTGCCGACCGTGACCTCGGTGGTCTTGATGCGTGCGGTCGCGCCCTCGCCGGGGTTGGCCTGGAAGTCGTGGATGCGTGGCAGCTCGAGGCGCGCCAGGCGGGCCCCGTCGACGACGGCGCGGGCGACGGGGTGCTCGCTGCCCTGCTCGACGGCCGCGGCCGCGGTAAGAGCAGCCGTCTTCGACAGGCTCCCGCGGACGGCGATGCTGCGCAGGCGCAGCTCCCCGGTGGTGATGGTGCCCGTCTTGTCGAGCACGACGGTGTCGACGCGACGGGTGTCCTCGAGCACCYGCGGGCCCTTGATGAGGGTGCCGAGCTGAGCGCCCCGGCCGGTGCCGACGAGCAGGGCCGTCGGCGTCGCGAGACCGAGCGCGCAGGGGCAGGCGATGATGAGGACCGTCACCGCGACGG
>NZ_JBFULD010000411.1:0-3170 GCF_056400505.1 Terrabacter sp. P5_B1 | reverse complement strand
ACCCGCAGCTGCGGGCCCTCGTCGCGGCGCCGGACTGGACGGCCCTCGGGCTACGCCTCGGCATGCTCGAGCTCGTGCCGACGGCACGAGAGGCCGACGTCGTGGGACACCTCGGCCCCGACGTCCTGGGCCCTGACTGGGACCTCCGCCGCGCCGTCGACCTCGTCGCAGGCAGCCACGTCCCGATCGGCCAGGCCCTGCTCGACCAGCGCAACCTCGCCGGAGTGGGCACCATGTGGTGCGCCGAGACGCTCTTCCTCGAGCGCGTGCCGCCCTGGACGCCCGCCGACGAGCTCGGCCGTGAGACCGTCGAGCGCATCGTGGCCCGGGCCCACCGCCTCATCGACAACGGTCGTCGTCACGCCGTGCAGTCGAGCACGGGAAGCCAACGCCTCGACGAGGCGCACTACGTCCACGCCCGGAGTGGGCGTCCGTGTCGCCGGTGCGGCACGACGCTGCGGGTGGCCATGATCGGCGAGCCCACGCGCGAGCGCACGATGTTCTACTGCCCGGGCTGCCAGGGAGGCCTCGGCCCGACCGACGACGGTCGCCCCCAGGGGCCGCTGGGGTCCAACCGTGGTGCGGCGCGCTCCCGACGCTCGTACTGAAGGGGACGGCCTGAAAAGGGCAGTGCCTGTCGGCGCGCGGTCCTACCGTGGTCAGTACCGCACTCTGTGAGAGGAGCACGACCCATGGCATCCCGCCTCAACCCCTACATCAGTTTCAAGGACGACGCCCGAGCAGCGATGGAGTTCTACCGGTCGGTCTTCGGTGGTGAGCTCACCGTCTCGACCTTCGGCGAGTTCGGCCAGTCCGGCCCGAGCGCCGACAACGTCATGCACGCGCAGCTCGAGACCCCGAGCGGCTACACGATCATGGCGTCCGACACCCCGGAGGGGATGCCGTACGACTCGGGCTCGTCCATCACGGTCAGCCTCAGCGGCGACGACGGCGACGAGCTGCGCCGCTACTGGAACGGGCTCTCCGAGGGCGGCACCGTCAGCATGCCGCTCGAGAAGCAGATGTGGGGTGACGAGTTCGGCCAGCTGACCGACCGTTTCGGCATCGGCTGGCTCGTCAACATCTCCGGGCAGCAGTCAGGGGATGCGCCGACCGGGTGACCCGTCACCGAAGTGCTCGCCCAGCTGACGGGCCAGCTCGCCCGCGTCGATGAGGCTCGAGTGCGTGCCCTCGGTGCCGCACGCCCACGCCCCGGCGACCGTCCCGCTCCTCGCCGCCGCTCGCGCGTCGTCGCCCGCCAGCCACGAGTACAGGAACGCCGAGACGTAGGCGTCGCCCGCTCCGTTGGAGTCGATGGCGGGTCGCGCGTCGATGTCGACGGCGGGCACTGCGAACGAGCCACCGTCGCGCACCGTGACCCGGCTGCCCCGCGCGCCGTCCATGACGACCACGAGCCGGGCCCGACCCCGATCGAGCACGTCGGCGACGACGTCGTTCTCGATGCCGTCGAGACGTGAGCCGGAGACGAAGACGAGGTCGGCGGCATACGCGAACGGCCGGTGGTGCGGGTTGCGCCCGTCCCAGTCGTGCAGGTCGGTCGAGCTCGTCACCCCGGCAGCCGCGGCGTCCTCGAGCGCGCCCACGGTCCACGGCATGATCGAGGCGTGCACGTGATGGGTGTGCTCCAACGGCCCCCGCCAGAGTGCCGGGTCGGGGGACAGGTCGTAGGGGTGGCGCGGGTCGTAGAAGGACATCCGTCGACCGGCCGCGTCGACGAGGTTGACCGCTCGTCGGGTCCCGCTCTCGTGGACGACGTGCTCGAAGTGCAGGCCCTCGGCTGCGAAACGGTCGAGCAGCATCCGACCCTCGTGGTCCTCGCCGATGACGTCGACGAACCGCGTCGCGAGGCCGAGTCGGTGACAGCCGAGCGCGACGCCGCTGCCCGTGTGGCCGACGAACGTGTCGATGGGCGGGACGACGTGCGAGTCGGCGAGGGGGACGGGCAGGGTCTCGACACGCACGATGGTGTCGACGCCGGCACCGCCGACGACGAGGACGTCAGTCTTCACGGCCCCATTCTGCACGCCCGAAGGGCGACGCCGACGTGTCAGGGACGGGTGACGCTGAGCAGGCCGAGGCACATCTCGTCGGTCGTGCCCTCGCCCCAGACGACGTAGCGCTCGGGCAGCCCCTGCAGGTCGGGCAGCTTGTCGCGCCAAGCCTGGTCGTGCGTGCAGCTCACCTTGATCGAGTCGCCCGGCCGGATCGCCGTGGCCGGGACCGGGACCGATCCCTGGTTGTCGAAGTCCCAGACCTTGATGTCGAGGAGGGTCTTGGCGCGGGGGGTGCCGGGGTTGAGCTCGATGCGCAGCGACGACCCGAGCAGGTGCATGTGACCGGCCACGGCGCGGATCGTGGCGGGCTGCTCGACCTGGCGCGTGCACGACTGGGTGGGGCCCGGGGTCGGGATGACCGTGCCGTCGCAGACGAGGAGCAGGCCGTTGACGATCGGTCCCGACATGGCGCCGAAACGTGCGGTGACGTCGGCGATGGCCGCAGACCGGTCGCACAGCGGCCCGGACTTGCCTGCGCGACAGGGCAGCTCGACCGGTGCGGGATAGAGCATCGTCTCGAGCGGCTTGAGCGTGGCCGACGTCGACAGGCGCAGCTTCACGGAGGTGCGGTCGGGCGTGACCCCGTGCCGGAGGTTGTAGTGCACCTGCATGACGAGCAGCGAGCCGCGTTGCAGCGGGATGCCGACGTCGGGAGGCAGGACGTTCTCGCGACCGCCAGGCGCCCAGGCACCCACCCACGGCGCGTCGTCGAGGCTCGCGCCGCGCGAGCCCAGTCCGGTGCCACCGAAACAGGTCCACCCGTTGCCGCCGCTCTCGGCGTCCCTGGCGCGTGCCGCGGAGGCCGCCGACGGAGGCACGCGGAAGAGGATGACGTGATGCACCTCGGCGGGTTGTCCGGGCGCGATGTCGAAACCCGTGACGAAGGCGTCGCGGGCGACCTTCGGGTCGAGGACGAAGCAGTGGTAGTCGTCGGTGCCGACCGTCGGCGCCTTGGGCGTGTAGGAGACCGGTGCGGTCACGGTCTGCATCGTCTCGCCGCCTCGCAGTGGCGTCGGTGGGGCCGGGGTCGTCGGCGAGGCCGTGTGGCCGGCGGCCGCGTGCTCCGTGGTGCCGCTCGAGCCGGTGGCTGCGGTG
>NZ_JBFULD010000410.1:0-3182 GCF_056400505.1 Terrabacter sp. P5_B1 | reverse complement strand
CGACGACGCCGATGCGGCACGCATCCGGGCAGAGCGTGACGCGCTCGTGCTGCGACACGCTCCCGGCCGCGAGCGCACCGACCTGCGCAACCCCGCCCAGGTGCGTGACCTGCTGCTGTCCGCCGGCGTCGACGTGCCCAACACCCGCGCCTGGGTGCTCGAGCCCTACCGGCACACGCACCCGCTCGTCGACGCACTGTTGCGCTGGCGCAAGGACGAGCGGATCGCGACCACCTACGGCTACCGGTGGCTCGACGACCACGTCGGGCCCGACGACCGGCTGCGCGGCGGCTGGACGGCGTGCGACGGTGCCGCCGGCCGCATGACGGCGCAGAACGGCCTGCACAACCTTCCGGCACCCCTGCGGCCGGCGATCTGCGCCGCGCCGGGGCACGTCTTCGTCCGTGCCGACCTCGGCCAGATCGAGCCTCGAGTGCTTGCAGTGGTCAGCGCCGACCGGGCCTTTGCCGAGGCGACACGCGCGGACGACCTCTATGCCCCGGTCGCGGCCAAGCTCGGCGCCGACCGACCCAAGGCCAAGGTCGCCGTGCTCGCGGCGATGTACGGCCAGCGGTCGGGGGCGGCGGGCGAGGCGCTCAAGGACCTCGAGCGCGCCTACCCCGTCGCCATGGGGCTGCTCGACCGGGCCTACGCCGACGGTGTGGCGCGTCGACCGGTCCGCACATGGGGCGGCCGGCTCATCCGCTTCGGAGGCGTGCCCGCGCCGTCACCGGCGGCCGAGGGCACCGAGTCGCCGGCCGGCGCCGAGTTCTCGGCCGCTGGCCCCGATGGGGCGCGAGGCCGCTATGCGCGCAACGCGATCATCCAGGGGTCAGCGGCCGAGCTCTTCAAGGCCTGGGCAGCGACGGTGCGCCACGCGGTGCGTCCGCTGGGTGGCCAGATCGTGCTGTGCCTGCACGACGAGCTGCTCGTCCACGTGCCCGAACAGCACGCCCCGGCGGCAGCAGCCGCGGTCGAGAGCACCCTGACGAGCGCCGCCCGCACCTGGGCCGGCACCGACGAGGTCCGCTTCGTCGCCGACACGTCGGTGGTCCGCCGCTGGAGCGAAGCCAAGGCCTGACCGTGAGCCGAGCGCCCTACCTCACCGTCGAGTGCCCACTCCCTCACAGTCGAGTGCCCACTTCCTCACGTGAGGTCCGACGTCGGGAACTGAGCACTCGACACGGGGTCGGCGCGGTTGGTGCGGAAGGGAGCGGGACGCGGCGGGGCGAGCGGCATCGGCGGCGGCCGACGGCATACGCAAGGACACCATGGCTGGAACGGCCGCCGACGCTCCACGCCGCGAGCGCCGTCGCGACCCGCAACCGCGGAGACGCGACGGTTGCTGCTACGACTGGTCGTCGTCGTCGGTGACGTCCTTGAGGAACGCCTCGAACTCGGCGCCGATCTCGTCGGCCGTGGGCAGGTCGGACAGGTCGGTGGCGAGCAGGTTGCGCTGCTGGCGACCCTCGAGGAAGGTGTCGTACTGCTGCTCGAGTGCCCGCACGACAGCCGTGATCTCGTCGGACTCCTCCATCTGCCGGCTGATCTCGGCGCGGTTGAGCCCGGCCGTCGCCGCCAGCTCGCGCAGGTCGAGGTCGAGGCCGGTGGCGGCACGCACGCGCTCGAGGCCGAGCACGGCCGCGTCGGCGAACTCGCTCTGTCCGAGGTAGTGCGGCACGTGCACGGCGAAGCCGATGGCGTCGAGACCCGCCTCACCGAGCCGGAACTCGAGCAGGGACGAGAAGCTCGCCGGCACCTGGACCGTGCCGAACGCCGGGTCGTTGCCGGTCACGAGGCGCGGGTTGGTGCCGTGTGCGGTGACGCCGAGGGGACGGGTGTGCGGCACGGCCATGGGGATGCCGTGGACGCTGACGGTGAGGGAGACACCGAAGGTCCTGATGAGCGCGGTGGTGGCCTCGACCATGCGGTTCCACTGGTAGTCCGGCTCGGGGCCGACGAGGAGCAGGAAGGGCACGCCCTCCTTGTCGACGACGCGGTGCAGCAGCAGGCTCGGGTCGTCGTAGCTGCTCCAGTGGTCGCGGTCGAAGACCATCACGGGGCGGCGACCGCGGTAGTCGAGCAGCTGGTCGACGTCGAAGGAGGCGATGACGCGCGACTCGTGCGTCTCGAGGATGTGGTCGGCCATGAGTCGCTGGGTGTGGCCGGCGTCGATGAATCCGCCGAGGGCGACCACGAGCACCGATGCCTGCAGCTCCTGGAGCTGGCTGGGCGAGGTGTCGCTCTCGAACTGGAAGAGCTCGGTCGGGTCCTGCACGGGTCTGGCCTTTCGTCGTACGGGTCGAAGGGTGCAACGCCCCGCTCCATCCCATGATTCCCCACCGCGTGGCGTCACCGCGGGACACGGAACTGGTCAGCCGCGGACCTTCGCGATCGCCTTGAGGATGCGCTGCGGCGAGACGCTGTATGCCGTCCCGACCGTCTGCGCGAACAGCGAGACCCGCAGCTCCTCGATCATCCAGCCGATGTCGACGACGTCGGCGGCACCGCGCTGGGTGGGGCGCAGCGAGTCGAGCAGGTCGGCGTAGCGGCCCTCGACGAGGTCGACCTGGTCGAGGGCCTGTGCGTCGCGCGCCAGGTTGGCCGGTGCCTTGTCGAGCCGGTGGGCGATGGCCCGCAGGTAGCGGTCCAGGTCGGGAAGTCGGCGCAGCCCCGTGTCGGCGACGAACCCAGGCCGCACGAGCTCGCGCAGCTGCGCGCGGACGTCGGCGAGCATCGGGCGGATGGCAGGGCTGCTCGATCGGTCGAGCTCGGCCAGGCGGTTGGTCAGGGCGAGGTGCTTGGCGAGGATCGGCTCGACGAGGCCGACGACCTGCACGACCTTGGCACTCGTGTGGGTGCGCACCGCCGACAGGGCCCACTCGAAGTCCTCGCGACTGCGCACGGTGTGGTCGGCGCGATCCGTCACCGCGTCGTCGCGGATCGCGTCGACGGCGGCGGCCAGGCAGTCGTCAAGCAGTGCCGGGACGCTGCCGTGCGGGTTGTGGCCGAGTGCGAGCTTCTGGCTGTTCGTCAGGCGGGCGAGGATCTGCTTCCACGGCGGGCTGATGCCGAGCAGGAGCAGCCGTCGCACACCGAGACGGTGCTCGGCGTCGGCCTCTGCCCGGGTCGGCAGGACACGCAGGTCGACGGCGGATCCGGTGTCGAGGGGGGGGGGGGGG
>NZ_JBFULD010000409.1:0-3191 GCF_056400505.1 Terrabacter sp. P5_B1 | reverse complement strand
TAGACGGCATACGAGWTGAACGCWTGTCTCGTGGGCTCGGWGWTGTGTATWAGAGACTGCGGCCAGCCCGGCGGCATACGTCTCGTGGGCGAGGTCGAGGGCGCGCGAGACCCGCTCGAGCTTGCCGCGGTATGCCGTGAGCTCGGCCGCCGCCTGCGGCACCGGTCCCAGCGCGCGGACGTTGGGGATGGCGAGGTGCGGAGCCGGGGTGATCGCCTCGAGGCAGGCGCGTTCGAGAGCGCGGATGGCGGCGGCGCGGGCGTCGAGCTCCTCGACCTGTTGCTGGGTGCGCACGCGGCTGCGGGCGGCGGAGGCGCGTTCTGCGGCGGCGACGATGAGGTCGCGCTCGAGCACGGCGACATCGATCTCGAGCGGGCCGATGATGCCGCCGACGTCGGCGCCGCGACGGGCACGCTCGACGAGGTCGTCCATGCGACGGTCCAGCCTCGTGATCTTCTCCGTGGCCTCGTCGCGCTGGGCTCCGGCCGGGACGAGCGGGATCTGGTCACGAGTGCGCTCGATCCCTGCGCGCACCAAGGTGATTCGCTGTGTCGCCTCGGCAGCTCCGGGCGCGAGAGAGGCGCGCGCCTGGAGGGTGCGGGTCAGCGAGTCGAGCAGTCGGCACGCCTCGGGCAGGCTGACGGCGAGCGAGCCGCTCGACGGCAGCGACAGGTGCTCGGTGGTGTTGGAGTCGAGACGACCGTGGATGAGGGTCGAGAGCCGTTCGGCCTCGACGGGCCCGACCCGGCCACCGTCGAACGTCGTCTCGAGCAGGGTCAGGCGGTCACTGACGGCCTTCCAGAAGGTCAGCGCCACGGTCAGGTCGTTGGTGATGGCGACCTGCTCCGCCTGGGACAGCTTGAGGACGGCACGGTCGACCTCGCCGAGGTCGGCGCGACGCTGGGCCACCCACTCCCGCAAGGCGAACAGGTACGTCTGCGCCTCGGGGGCCTGGACGGGCACGCCGAGGCGTCCGGGCGCCGTCGGCGCGACGGTGCCCGGGTCGGGGTGGCCCTGCGGCACTGCTGTCATCGTCCGTAGACCGGGGTCGGGGGAGCCGGGGCGGGCCCGAGCGGCGCGGCGAGCCAGCGGTTGTAGGTCGCCTTCCACTGCCCGTCGGCCTCGAGGTCGGCGATGACGCGGTTGACGTAGCGCGCGAAGTAGACGTCGGCCTTGTTGAGGCCGAGGCCGTAGGGCTCGACGGTGATGGCCTTGGCGCTCGTGATCACGGTGTTGGGGTCCTGTGCGGCGAGCCCGGCGAGCACGGTGTCGTCACCGGTGATGGCGTCGGCCTTGCCCTGCTGGAGCAGCACGAGGCAGCCGGTGTGCGTGCCGGCCGTGACGACGACAGGACCCTTCACCTGCTGCAGCTTCGTCAGCGACGTGGTGCCGGTGGGCGCGCAGACCCGCTTGCCCTTGAGGTCGGCGAGGCTGAGGTCCTTGGCGCCAGGAAGCGCCTTGCTGACGAGGACCTTCTGACCGGAGCGGTAGTACTCCGCGGAGAAGGCGATGTCGTTCCAGCGGCCGCACGTCATCGACAGGTTGCGGGCGACCATGTCGACCGAGCGGGACTGGAGCAGCGGGATGCGGTCCGCTGCGGTGATGACCCGCAGCTGGAGCTTGCCGGGGTCCCCGAAGATCGCCTTCGCGACGGCCCGGGCCATGTCGATGTCGAAGCCCTGGATGCCGCCGGTGAACGGGTCCCTGGCACCGAAGAGGTAGGTGTCGGCCGAGACGCCGACGACGAGGAAGCCACGCTTGATGATCTGGTCGCGCATCGTCGCGTCCGTGATCTCGCCGCGGCTCGGCAGCGTGGCGAGCGGGCCGTAGGACTGCGTGGCGTTGTCGCACGTCGGCGCTGCGACCGCGGGGGCGCTGCTCGACGGCGGCGGTGCGGTGGTCGCCGGCAGCGGCGTCTCGGCGTACGTGACACCCGAGCAGCCGGCGAGCACACCGAGGCCTGCGACGGCGACGAGGGCGGAGAGACGCCGGCGCACCACGGACGTGAGGGCGCTCATCGGTACTCCTCGATCCGCTGGCCGATACCTCGGATCACGAGCCACGACGCGGCGAGTGCCGCGAGGGCGACGACGAGGGCGATGAGCGGTGCGCTGCCACCGAGGCGCTGGAGACTGGAGACGGTGGTCCTCGCCGCGTCGTCGCGGGCCTGCGTGACGGCGACGTCGAAGTCGCCGAAGGTCTTCGCCGCGCCTCCGGCGGCGGTGCTCGTCGACAGCTTGACGGCTTCGTCCCACCTGCCACCGTCGTCGAGCGAGCGCACCTTCTGGTGCGCGGTCACGTAGTCGGTCCAGAGGCTGCTCAAGGCCGCGGACTGGTCGATCCCGTCGAGGGTGTTGCGGACGGCGGCCTCGTTCGTCTTCCACGCCCCCTCGTTGGTGGCTCCCGAGCCCCGGCGGATGAGTGTCAGGCTCTCATTGGCGCGGGCGTCGTTGGCGGCCGTCGTGACGTYGGCGAGGGCGACGGCCCGCTGGTAGTCGCCCTGGGAAACCCCGCGGGTCGCGCTCCCGGTGCCGGTGATGATGGTCGCCGTCACGAAGAGAGCGACGAGCAGCAGCGCGATGGCGCCCGTCAGCGACGGGTTGAGGTAGCGGTGCGTCCGCCGGGCGAGCCAGACCGCGAGGGCGACGAGGCCGATGAGGGCGGCGACCCCCACCAGCAGCTGGAGGCTCGAGTTGCTGCGGTCGAACTCCTTCTGGGAGCGGTCCTCGTTGGTCTGGACGACCTGCGTCACGATCGGGATCGCGTCGGAGCGCAGCCCGGCGCTGGCCTGGGTGAGGTACTGCGCGCCCACGGGGAGGCCGAGACGGTTGTTGGAGCGGGCCTGCTCGACGAGGGCGGCATACGTCTGCACCCGCTCGGCGAGCACACCGAGCGCCTTGCCGTCGGCAGGCTGGGCGGCCGCGGCCTCGGCGATGCCGCTGGCGACCCGGGCCATGGCGCCCTCGTAGCTGGCGCGGGACTCGGCGGACTCGAGGCCGCCGACGAGGAAGGCGTTCGTGGCCACGGCGTCGGCGCGGAGCAGGTCGACGTGGATCGACTGGGCGCGGACGACCTGCGCCGTGTTGTTGGCGGCACGCTCGACCGCCGCCTGCGAGGCGAGCAGCGCGTTGACGCTCACGACGCCGAGCAGCACGGCGGCGATGACCCCGAGGAGGCCGAAGAGCCGCATC
>NZ_JBFULD010000408.1:0-4888 GCF_056400505.1 Terrabacter sp. P5_B1 | reverse complement strand
CCTCTCGGGACTGCCGAACACGACGCCCGGCTACTCCGTCGACCGGATGTGCGCAGGTGCCATGACCGCGGTGACCAACACCGCGAGCTCGATCGCGTTCGGCGCCTACGACATCGCCATCGCCGGTGGCGTCGAGCACATGGGCCGCCACCCCATGGGCGAGGGCGTCGACCCCAACCCGCGCATAGTGTCCGAGAAGATCGTCGACCCCGACGCGCTCGTCATGGGCAAGACCGCCGAGAACCTCCACGACCGTTTCCCGCAGCTGACGAAGCAGCGCTCCGACGCCTTCGCCGTCGGCAGCCAGGACAAGCTCGCGCAGGCGTATGCCGACGGCAAGATCCAGCGCGACCTCGTCACCGTGGCCACCCGTCACGCCGAGAAGGGCTGGGGCCTCGCCACCGCCGACGAGCCGCCGCGCCCCGGCACGACCGTCGACGACCTGGGCCAGCTGGGAACCCCCTTCCGCGCCCACGGCAACGTGACGGCTGGCAACGCCGCCGGCCTCAACGACGGTGCGACCGCGTGCCTCCTCGCCTCCGAGCAGGCCGCGACCGACCTCGGCCTGCCGGTGCGCATGCGCCTGGTGTCGTTCTCGTTCGTCGGCGTCGAGCCCGAGGTCATGGGCGTCGGCCCGGTCCCGGCCACCGAGAAGGCGCTCGCCAAGGCGGGCCTCACGATCGAGGACATCGGCCTCTTCGAGCTCAACGAGGCGTTCGCCGTGCAGGTGCTCGCCTTCCTCGACCACTTCGGCATCGCCGACGACGACCCCCGCGTCAACGAGTACGGCGGAGCCATCGCCACCGGCCACCCGCTCGCGAGCTCCGGTGTGCGGCTCATGAACCAGCTCTCGCGCCAGTTCGAGGAGCACCCCGAGGTCCGCTACGGCCTCACCGCCATGTGCATCGGCATCGGCATGGGCGGCGCCGTCATCTGGGAGAACCCGCACCACGAGGACTACGTCGCCTCGATCGAGAAGGAGGACGTCGCGTGACCGCCACGACCGAGAAGCCCACGGCTGCAGCCGATTTCGCGAGCGAGGTCGTGACCCGTACGCCCGTCCACGACATCGACCTCCCGGGTGGTGCTGGCACGCTCGCCCTCGTCACGCTCGACAACGGCTTCGACCACACCAAGCCCAACACCTTCGGCCCGCAGTCGATCGCCGGCCTCACCGAGACGATCGCCCGCCTCCGGGAGCGCGCCGAGGCCGGGGAGATCGTCGCCGTCGCCGTCACCGGCAAGCCCTTCGTCTTCGCCGTGGGTGCCGACCTCACCGGCGTGCCCTTCATCGGGTCGCGCGACCAGGCGCTCGAGATCGCCCGAGCCGGCCACGCGGCATACGCCGCCTTCTCCGACCTGCCGGTGCCGACCTTCGCCTTCGTCAACGGCGCGGCGATGGGCGGCGGCGTCGAGCTGGCGCTGTCGGCGACCTACCGCACGATGAGCGCGGGCGTCCCGGCCGTCGCTCTCCCCGAGGTCTTCCTCGGCCTCGTCCCCGGCTGGGGCGGCTGCTGGATGCTGCCCAACCTCGTCGGCATCGACAAGGCGCTCACCGTCGTCATCGACAACCCGCTGAGCCAGAACCGCATGCTGGGGGGCGTCGACGCCTACCAGCTCGGCATGGCCGACGCGCTCCTCGAGCCGGCCGACTTCCTCGAGGAGTCCATCGCCTGGGCCGCCCGCGTCCTGTCGGGCGAGGTCACGGTCGAGCGTGCCGAGGTCGACCGCGACGAGACCGCGTGGAACGCCGCGATCGCCAGGGCCAAGGGCCTCGCCGACGTCAAGACGGGCCGCCAGGCCAGGAGCCCGTATGCCGCGCTCGACCTGCTCGCTGCCGCGCGCACCGCGACCCGCGAGGAGGGCTTCGCCGCCGAGGACGAGGTGCTGGCCGACCTGCTGATGAGCGACGAGCTGCGCGCGGGGCTCTACGCCTTCGACCTCGTGCAGAAGCGCGCCAAGCGGCCCGCCGGGGCGCCCGACAAGAGCCTCGCCCGGAAGGTCACCAAGGTCGGCATCGTCGGGGCCGGCCTCATGGCGAGCCAGCTCGCGCTGCTCTTCATCCAGCGCCTCCAGGCGCCGGTCGTGCTGACCGACATCGACGACGAGCGCGTCGCCAAGGGCGTCGGCTACGTCCACGCCGAGCTCGACAAGCTCGCCGGCAAGGGCCGGCTGAACTCCGACAAGCTGAACCGCTACAAGGCGCTCGTGACCGGGTCGACGAGCAAGGACGGCTTCGCCGATGCCGACTTCGTCATCGAGGCGGTCTTCGAGGAGATGTCGGTCAAGCAGCAGGTCTTCGCCGAGGTCGAAGCCGTCGTCTCGGCCGAGTGCGTGCTCGCGACGAACACCTCGAGCCTCTCGATCGCCGAGATGGCCTCGCGTCTGGAGCACCCCGAGCGCGTCGTCGGCTTCCACTTCTTCAACCCGGTCGCCGTCATGCCGCTGCTCGAGATCATCCCGGGCGAGCGCACCGACGACGCCACTCTCGCAACGGCATTCGCGGTCGGCAAGGCGCTGAAGAAGACGTGCATCCGTGCCGCCGACCGGCCGTCGTTCATCGTCAACCGCCTCCTCGGCCGCTTCATGGGCGAGGCCGCGAAGATCCTCGACGAGGGCACGCCGATCGAAGTCGTGGACCGGGCCTTCGCCGGTCTCGCGCCCATGCCGCCGTTCGTCCTCATCGGGCTCGTCGGTCCGGCGATCGCGCTGCACAACGGCGAGACGCTCGTGAAGGCCTTCCCCGACCGGTTCCACGCCTCTCCGACGCTCCAGCGGATCGTCGCGGCCGGCAAGCGCGGCTTCTACGACCTGAGCTCGGGCCGTCCCGTGCTCGACCCCGAGGTCGCCGGGCTGATCGAGAAGCCGGCCGAACCGGTCGTGCTCGACCTCGCTCAGGTGCGCCAGCGGGTGCTCACCGTCCTGGCCGACGAGGCGCGCCGGATGCTCGACGAAGGTGTTGCCCAGGCCCCGATGGACATCGACCTGGCCATGATCACCGGCGCGGGCTTCCAGTTCTGGAACGGCGGCATCACGCCTCTGCTCGACCGGACGGGCGTCGCCGAGTCCGTCACGGGCTCGCGCTTCCTGCCCGCCGGCGTCGCCGACGCCCGCGCCTGACGGGCTCCCCCACGCCCGCCAGCGCCACCACACGGCATACGTCCCCTGCCGGCCGCGGGGCGCCCCGGACCCCGCACGCACGGGGTCCGTGGCCACGCGGCGTGGGTGATTTGCCATAACTCATATATGAGTTAGCCTCGTGCTCGTGACTCAG
The DNA here is from genome assembly GCF_056400505.1 of Terrabacter sp. P5_B1. NCBI lineage: Bacteria > Bacillati > Actinomycetota > Actinomycetes > Micrococcales > Intrasporangiaceae > Terrabacter > Terrabacter sp. P5_B1. Next base: position 1,614 of record NZ_JBFULD010000408.1, on the reverse strand, counting down.
ACCTACCTGACCCGGATCGGCGGACTCATCCGCGACGCCCGACGCCACAAGGGCATGACCCAGTCTGACCTTGCCGACCTGCTCGGCAGCTCCCAGGGCGCGGTCACCCGCATCGAGCAGGGCAAGCAGAACCTCAGCCTCGAGATGCTTGCCAAGATCGGCGACGCCCTCGACTCGGAGTTCGTCTCACTCGGACACTCCGGCCCGCAGCACCTGCGCATCGTCGGCGGCCAGAAGCTGACCGGCGCCATCGACGTCAAGACCTCCAAGAACGCTGCGGTGGCGCTGCTCTGCGCGGCGCTGCTCAACCGTGGCCGTACGACCCTGCGCAACCTCGCCCGCATCGAGGAGGTCAACCGGATCCTCGAGGTGCTCGCGTCAATCGGCGTGCGCACGCGCTGGCTGCCCGACAGCAGCGACCTCGAGATCATCCCGCCGGCCGAGCTCAACCTCGAGGGCATCGACGTCGCCGCCGCGCGCCGCACCCGCACGGTGATCATGTTCCTCGGCCCCCTGCTCCACGAGCACGAGTCCTTCCAGCTGCCGTATGCCGGTGGCTGCGACCTCGGCACCCGCACCGTCGAGCCGCACCTGAGTGCGCTGCGCGCGTTCGGGCTCGAGGTCACCGCGACGCACGGCTTCTACGAGGCCCACTCGGACCGCTCCGTCAGCCCGCAGCGCCCCATCGTCCTCACCGAGCGCGGTGACACGGTCACCGAGAACGTCCTCATGGCGGCCGCGCGCCACGCCGGCACCACCGTCATCCGCAACGCCAGCCCCAACTACATGGTCCAGGACCTGTGCTTCTTCCTCGAGAAGCTCGGCGTGCGCATCGAGGGCATCGGGACGACCACCCTGACCGTGCACGGGGTCGCCGAGATCGACGTCGATGTCGAGTACTCCCCCAGCGAGGACCCGATCGAGGCGATGAGCCTCATCGCCGCTGCCGTCGTGACCGACAGCTCGATCACGATCCGCCGGGTGCCGATCGAGTTCATCGAGATCGAGCTGGCCACGCTCGACGGCATGGGGATGAAGTACGACCTGTCGGCTGAGTACACCTCGGCCAACGGCAAGACCCGCCTCGTCGACCTCACGACGATCCCCGGCCCGCTGCACGCCCCCATCGACAAGATCCACCCGATGCCCTTCCCCGGGCTCAACATCGACAACCTGCCGTTCTTCGCGCTCATCGGCGCGGTGGCCGAGGGCAGCACCATGATCCACGACTGGGTCTACGAGAACCGCGCCATCTACCTGACCGAGCTGACCAAGGTCGGCGCCAAGGTGCAGCTGCTCGACCCGCACCGCGTCATCGTCGAGGGACCCACCCGGTGGCGCGCGGCCGAGGTCATGTGCCCTCCGGCCCTGCGTCCCGGCGTCGTCGTGCTGCTAGCGATGCTCGCCGCGCCCGGCACGTCGGTGCTGCGCAACGTCTACGTCATCAACCGCGGCTACGAGGACCTGGCCGAGCGCCTCAACGCCCTGGGCGCGACCATCGAGGTCTTCCGCGACATCTGAGGTTCCTGGCAGGGGCTGGCGGTCGAGCGGTCAGTCACTGCGTCGGTTGCTCGGCGGCGCCGGCAGGGCCGGCGGCGCCGGCAGGGCCGCGGC
>NZ_JBFULD010000407.1:0-3217 GCF_056400505.1 Terrabacter sp. P5_B1 | reverse complement strand
GTACTCGACTCCGGCGTCACGCAGCTCGCGCAGCTGCGGTCGCAGCGAGAAGGCCGCCGGCTCGAGGTCGTTGTGCAGCGCGGCTCCGAGGGCCGCGGGGTCACCCGACCGCAATGCCGCCATGAGCTCGGGGCCGACCCGGGGCTCGGGCACGTCCGCACCGGCCCGCTCGCGCAGCCGGTCGCACTCGGCATACACCTCGGGGGTGGACAGGCCGGTGTCGCTGATCGCGAAGACCCAGTGGAAGGTCCCACGGGCGAGGACCGGCGCGAGCTGCTCCCCCCGGCCCGAGCCCATCGCGTTGCCGCCGGAGAGGACGAAGGGGACGTCGCTGCCCAGGCTGGCGGCCAGCTCGGAGAGCTCGTCGCGGTCGAGGCCCAGGCCCCAGAGCTGGTCGCACGCGACCAGGGCGGCTGCCGCGTCGGCCGAGCCGCCGGCCATGCCGCCGGCGACAGGAATGTCCTTGTCGATGCGGATCGAGAGGCACTCGTCGACCGACCAGCGGTCGGCGACGAGGCGCGCGGCCCGGACGGCGAGGTTGTCGCCGTTCGTCGGGATGCGGTCGGCGTACGTCCCGGCCGGGACGACCTGCCAGTCGTCCCATCGGGTGACGGAGACCTCGTCGTGCAGCGACACCGCCTGGTAAACCGTCGCGAGGGCGTGGAAGCCGTCAGGCCGGCGCGGCCCGACACGCAGGTCGAGGTTGACCTTGGCCGGGACCCGCACGGTCACCGCGCCGGGCTGGGTCGGAGCGACAGTCATGCGCCCACCCTAGGCGCCGACCGGCTCGCGTCAGGACGTATGGCCCCGACGGCGTGCGCGGGGCCGTCCGGCGTCGGCGTCCTGGGGACGCGCCTCGGGACGGGCCTCGGCGATCCGGGCGAAGGTCGTGATGTCGAGCTGCTCACCGCGGGTCCGCGGGTCGACGCCGGCGGCGAGGAGGGCTCGTTCGGCAGCGTCCGGGGAGCCGGCCCATGACGCGAGCGCGCCGCGCAGCGCCTTGCGTCGCTGGAGGAACGCCGCGTCGATGCAGCGGAAGACCTCTTCGCGGCTGGCCGTGGTCTTGGGGGGCTTGCGCCGCCGGAGTGCAACCAGGCCCGAGTCCACGTTGGGTGCGGGCCAGAAGACGTTCCGACCCACGCGGCCGGCGAGCTCGACGTCGGCGTACCACGCGGCCTTGAGGCTGGGTACGCCGTAGATCTTGCTTCCCGGTTTGGCCGCGAGCCGCTCCGCGACCTCGAGCTGCACCATGACGAGGACCCGCTCGATCGTCGGGAAGCGCTGAAGGAACGACAGCACGACCGGCACCGAGATGTTGTAGGGCAGGTTGGCGACGAGCGCCGTCGGGTCTGGGCCCGGGAGCTTCGTGATGGTCAGCGCGTCTGCCGCAACGAGGCGCAGCTTGTCGGCATTCTCCGGCTGGAGCGACCGCACGGTCTGCTCGAGCGCTCCCGCGAGGCGCGGGTCCACCTCGACGGCGGTGACGTGCTTGACGGCCGGCAACAGCGCGAGGGTGAGCGAGCCCAGGCCCGGTCCGACCTCGACGACGACGTCGTGCGAGCTCACCCCGGCGACGCGGACGATCTTGCGCACCGTGTTGGCGTCGACGACGAAGTTCTGACCCCACTGCTTGGTCGGTCGCACCTCGAGGCGTTCGGCGAGCTCGCGCACCTGGGTCGGCCCGAGGAGCGCGGCGTCGTCGACGTGAGGCGCATCCTTCTTCGTCATGCGCACACCCTATGGCCACGACCGAAAGAGCAATCCGTCCGCGGGGCGGACGGATTGCTCTTTCGATCAGGTTGCGTCAGGTCAGGGCTTGCACTGCCACTGCGAGACKCCGTTGTCGGCGTAGAGGCGGTTCGCGACGGTGATCTGCTGCTCGCGGCTGGCGAGGTCGGCGCGGGGGGCGAACTGCCCGCCGCCGTAACCCAGCCACGTCGAGGTGAGGAACTGCAGGCCGCCGAAGTAGCCGTTGCCGGTGTTGATGTGCCAGTTCCCGGTCGACTCGCACTGGGCGATGCTGTCCCACATGGCCGCGTGGGAGAGGTCGAGACCGGCGCTCGAGCTCGAGCCACCCGTGCTCGGGGCCGGAGCGCTCACCCGCGCAGGGGCGGGGGCGGGGGCGGGGGCCGGACGCTGTTTGGTCCCGACGAGGACGATCCGGTCGACGGGGGCCTTCGTCACGGTGGAGGAGACCTGCGTGGTGGAGACGACCTTGCCGTCGACGACCGTGGTGCGGACCGCCAGGGTGCGCACACCGGCGACGCCTGCCCGCGAGACCTTGGTCTCGTCGCGGTAGAGGTTGCCCGAGCTCTGCTTCGTCGTGCCGAAGGCGATCGGCTGGGTGACGCTCTTGTCCCGGGTCAGGACGCGCTGCACCGTCACGGTGCTGCCGGACGTCAGGGGCGTCGTGAGCGGCGGGTTGACCTTGTCGGCCTTGCCGAGGTGCACGCCGAGCTGCGTCAGCGCCTCTCCGACCGTTGCCGCCGCGATGGTCTTCGTCGTCGACTTGCCGTCGGCCTTGACCGTCACCGCCTTGGGCGTGACGACAGTCAGGGTCAGCCCCTGGCGACCGATGGTCTCCGAACGCGAGACGGACAGACGCGCACCCTCACCGCGCAGACCGAGCGCGAGGAGCGCCCCGTCGACCGTGGTCTCGGTGGTGCGCAGCTGACGGGTCTTGCCGTCCACCGTGAGCGTCAGCAGCCGGGCGTACTTGACGGTGATCTTCTCACCGTCGCTGATGGGGGCGTCCGCGGCGGGCACGACGACGTCGCCGGGCTTGATGGTGATCCCCTGGCTGTCCAGGACGTCGGCGACGGTGCTGCCGAACACGTGCGCAGAGCTCGCGGTGCCGTCGACCGACAGGTTGACGGACTTGTCGAGCTGGGCGGCGCCGACGGCGCCACCGGTGAGGACGACGGCCGCGCCAGCGGCGGCCAGGACTTTGGCGTTGCGAGAAATCAAGACACTCCGAACGTCGAACCATCCGGGTGCGACGCGCTCTCGATCCATCCTCCTCACGTCGTCGGAAGGAGGTCGATGCGGGGCGGCAACCGGCCAACAGTCGAACAGACTGGCCGACCGACGGCGCGAAGGTCAAATTTTGGTAACGGCGCCCCGTCCTGCTGGACGCCCGAAGTTGCATGCGCTAGGCGGTTTGCCCGATTCGCTCCGCGCCCCACGGCCCGTAGACCCGCTCGCTGTTCTCGGACAC
>NZ_JBFULD010000406.1:0-3263 GCF_056400505.1 Terrabacter sp. P5_B1 | reverse complement strand
GCCCAGCAGCAGGATCCGCACGTCAGCGCTCCGCGAGCTGCGCGCGCACGCGCGGCACGACCTCCTCGGCGTAGAGGCGGATGCACTCCATCCGCTGGTCGTGCGGGAGGGTGCCGAAGGAGTACTTCAGCTGGAAGCGCGAGAGACCCAGCACCTGCACGGTGTCGACGATCTTGGCCGCGACCGTCTCGGGTGACCCGCAGTAGACCGCCCCCTCGGGACCGAGCTGCTGCAGCGCCTGCTCCCTGCCCATCGGCGCCCAGCGACGCTCGCGGCCGAGCTTGTTCATGTAGGGCAGGAAGTGCGGCATGAACTCCTCGCGAGCCTGCTCGTCCGTCGCCGCGACGTAGCCGGGCGAGTGGACGCCGACCGGGAGCTCGGGCTTGCCCATCTCGGAGAGGGCGCGTCGGTAGAGGTCGGCGAGCGGCGCGAACTGTCGCGCCGACCCACCGATGATGGCGATGACGACCGGGAAGCCGTAGTGCGCGGCGCGGACCACCGACTGGGGCGTGCCGCCGACGCCGACCCAGACGGGCAGGTGGCCGGACTCCGTTGCAGGCATGACCTTCTCGACACGGACCGGTGGCCGGATCGAGCCTTCCCAGCGCACCGGCTGCTCGGCGACGACGGCAGCGAGCAGGTCGAGCTTCTCCTCGAAGAGCGTCTCGTAGTCGCCGAGGTCGAGGCCGAAGAGCGGGAACGACTCGATGAACGACCCACGCCCGACCGTGATCTCGGCTCGTCCACCACTGATGGCGTCGACGGTCGCGAAGCGCTGGAAGACCCGGATCGGGTCGTCGCTCGAGAGCACCGTGACCGACGTGCCGAGCCGGATCCGCTCGGTGCGACCGGCGAGGCCGGCGAGCAGCACGTCGGGGGCGCTGACGGCGTAGTCGTCGCGGTGGTGCTCGCCGATGCCGAAGAAGTCGAGGCCGAGGCGGTCGGCGAGCTCGCCCTCCGCCAGCACCTCCCGGATCACCGTGGCCGGGTGCAGCGGCGTCCCGTCCGGACCGTTGGCGATGTCTCCGAAGGTGTCGAGGCCGAGGTCGAGGCTCATGCGCCCATCGTAGGTAGGCCGCCGACCACCCACGTGCGCCCGGCGTCCGGGTCCCAGCGGCGCACCGACTCGAGGGTCCCGTCGAGTGGCGGCACCGTGCCGAGGACGGCGAGGGCCGCACCGACCTGCTCCACGGCGAGTCCACGTGCGAGGGTCACGTGCGGCGTCCAGAGGTCCGCGCGCACCCGCTCCGGGACGTCGGGGGCAGCCTCCATCGCGCCCAGGACGGTCTGGTGGAGCGCCAGCAGCGAGCTGGTGGGCACGACCAGCCGCGCGAGCACGAAGCGCCGCGAACCCATGACGAGAAGCGCACCGAGCCGCACCGGCACTGGTCGCATCCCCGCCAACGCGTGGAGGATCCTCGCCTCGACGGCATCGGGGACGCTCGCGGCCGCCGACAGGGTCAGGTGCGGGGCATTCGTCGTCCCCTGGTGCCCGGACTGGCTGGGCAGACCCGCGTCGGCGAGCGCCGTCCACTCGCGCCGCACCTGCGTGTCCGTGTCGGTGTCGAGCACCGCCTCGACCGAGTGCAGCGGCATGCTCAGGCGACCGGCTGCCGTGCGGGGAGGGCCGTGGTGCTCTTGCCCGAACCCGGGAGTCCTTCGACCATGACGAGCGCGCTCACGGCCCCCACCGTATGCCTCGCTGCGGCCGCCGGGATCGTGTGGCACCGTTGGGCCGTGGAACCAGCCGACGTGCCCGTTGACCGGGAGCCCGTGCTCCGTGAGCCGGCACACCGGGTCTCGCGCCGTGCCGTCCTCATGTGGACCATCCAGGCCGTGGTCGTGCTCGCCGTGCTGCTCGCCGGACAGGTCGTGTGGTGGCTCGTCGACGACGCCTCCTCGCGCACGGCGCACTGGGCCGTCGGGGTGGTCTGGCTCGTCGCCGGGGCGGCCTATGCCGTCGCCATGCCGCAGTGGCGCTACCGCGTGCACCGTTGGGAGGCGACGCGGCGGGCGATCTACACCCAGAGCGGGTGGCTCCGACAGGAGCGCCGCATCGCCCCGCTGAGCCGGGTGCAGACGGTCGACCTCGAGCGCGGCCCCGTCGCCCAGCTGCTCGGGCTCGCCTCCGTGACCATCACGACCGCGTCCGCCGCCGGACCCGTCACCATCCACGGGCTCGACCTGCCCGTCGCCCACGGGCTCGTCGACGCCCTCACGGCGGCCGCCGTGGCCGAGACGGGCGACGCCACATGAGCGAGGACGCCGAGGACACCGACGGCTGGCGCCGGCTCGACGCCCGGATGCTGCTCGTCCATCCGCTCGAGACGCTGATCCGCTTCCTTCCCGCGCTGCTCGCGGTCGTCATCTTCCGGTCCGGCTCCGACGGCAACGACCGGTGGGAGCTGTATGCCGTCCCCCTCATCATCGCCTTCGGCGTCCTGCGTTGGCTGACCACCCGCTACCGCATCGCCGACGGCCAGATCGAGCTGCGGCGGGGCCTGTTCACCAAGCAGACGACGACCGCGCGACTCGACAAGGTGCGCACCATCGACCTCACGGCCCGGGTCTACCACCGGCTGCTCGGCCTGGCCAAGGTCGAGGTCTCGACCGCCGGCGGGCGCCACGACCGGCTCGTCCTCGACTCGCTGGGCGTCGACGCCGGGCGCCGGCTGCGGGCCGAGCTGCTCCACCGCCTCGACCCCGCCGTGACCGGCCTGCCCGCGCCGACCGGCGCACCGGTGGCGGTCGACGAGGTGTCCCGCGAGGCGCCAGCCCCCGCCGACGACGAGCTGCTCCTGCGGCTCGACCCCACCTGGATCCGCTACGCCCCGCTCACGGTCACCGGACTCGCGAGCGCCGCCGCGATCGTCGGCTTCGCGACGCAGGGCTTCTCGCGCTTCTCGCAGGAGCGGTCGGTCTTCCGCAACGGCGCCTCGATGGTGTCGCGGCTGTCGTGGTGGGCCGACGTGCTGCTCCTGCTCGGCGTCGTGTCGCTGCTCGCGGTCGGCGCCTACGTCCTGACGTTCTGGGGCTTCCACCTGACCCGCAACCGTCTCGGCACCCTGCACACCCGCCGCGGCCTGCTGACGAACCGCGAGACGAGCATCGACGCCGCCCGCGTGCGCGGCATCCGGCTCGACGAGCCGCTCGGGCTCCGGCTCGCGGGCGCCCGACGGCTCAAGGTCGTCACCTCGGGACTCCTGCGCGAGCAGGGCGGCTCCGACTGGTTGTGCCCGCCCGCGCCGGCGGGCGTCGTCACC
>NZ_JBFULD010000405.1:0-3269 GCF_056400505.1 Terrabacter sp. P5_B1 | reverse complement strand
AAGGAGTGGAAGCCGCTCTCGCCGTCGATGGCGGTCGCGAAGGCGCGCAGCCGCTCGAGGAGCTGTGTGGGGACGTCGGGGCCGGCCATGTCGTCGAGGACGACGTGTGTCACGCTCCCGCGGCGGAAGACGGACTTGGCGCCCAGGCAAGGGAACTCGGCATGCGTGACCATGAGCTCCAGAGCCCGGACGACGTCGGCCTCTGACGCGTGGGCAAGGTCCATCCCGGCGAGCAGCTCGAGGGTCGTCTCGAGTCCGTGGTGCCCGTCGTGCGGCGCGTGCAGCCGGACGGTATCCGTCGGCGTCGGTGCTTCCGTGCGCGTATCCGTTGACATGTCGGACTCCTCTCGTGCAGGCAGGACGTACCCACCCCGGGTTCCCTTGCCCCGAAACCCTGTACACGGGGACGTGGAACGCGGGACCCAGCCGGGCGGCATACAGTGTCGTGCGTGTCCCCCCGAGCCCTCGTGGTCGACGACGAGACCCCGGTCTCGCGCACGCGCCGCGCCCGCAAGATGTACCGCGCCCTCCACGAGCGCTACCCGTACGCGCACTGCGAGCTCGACTTCTCGACGCCGCTCGAGCTGCTCGTCGCGACGATCCTCTCGGCGCAGACGACGGACGTCGGGGTCAACAAGGTGACGCCGATCGTCTTCGCGAAGTACCCGACGGCCGCGGACTACGCCAACGCCGACCGCACTGAGCTCGAGACGATCATCCAGCCGACCGGCTTCTACCGCGCCAAGACCGACTCGCTCATCAAGCTCGGCATGGCGCTCGTCGAGCGTTTCGACGGCGAGGTGCCCCCACGTCTGAAGGACCTCGTGACGCTGCCGGGGGTCGGCCGCAAGACGGCGAACGTCGTGCTCGGCAACGCCTTCGACATCCCGGGCATCACGGTCGACACGCACTTCGGTCGCCTCGCCCGCCGCTTCGGCTGGACCGAGGAGGAGGACCCGGTCAAGGTGGAGCACGAGGTCGGGCGCCTGTTCATGCGCAAGGACTGGACGATGCTCAGCCACGTCCTGATCTTCCACGGCCGCCGGACGTGCCATGCGAAGAAGCCGGCGTGCGGGGCGTGCCCCGTCGCGCGCTGGTGCCCCAGCTACGGTGCCGGTGAGACCGACCCGGACAAGGCGGCGAAGCTCCTGAAGTACGAGCTGGCGCCGAAGTGACCGACGTGGTCAGCCGGATCGCGTATGCCGGCAGGTCCGGATCCATCGAGCCGTCCCCGCAGCGCGGGGCGGGGACCGTCACGCGCCCCGCGTGGATGGACGACCTCGTCGTGCGGCTCGAGGGCATCGCGCCCGAGTGGTTCTCGCGCTTCCTCCCGCCGGAGGAGGGCGGCCGCGAGTCGGCGGTGCTCATCCTCTTCGGGCCCCCGCCCGCCGGCGCCGAGGACGACGGTGAGCATGTCGTGCTCATCGAGCGCTCGCACACGATGCGCACCCAACCGGCCCAGATCGCCTTTCCCGGCGGCTCGCGCGACCCCGGGGACGACGACCTCGTCGCGACGGCCCTGCGCGAGGCCCAGGAGGAGACCGGCGTCGACCCCGCGGGCGTCGAGGTCGTCACCCAGCTGCCCTCGCTCTACCTCGCGCCGGCACAGTTCGTCGTGGCGCCGGTGCTCGGGTGGTGGGCGCAGCCCTCACCCATCGGAGTGCGCGACCCGGCCGAGGTGCACGACGTGCTCTCGGTGCCGGTGTCGCACCTCGTGGACCCGGCGACGCGCTTCTCGGTGACGCACCCCTCGGGTTACGTCGGGCCGGGCTTCGACCTCGACCACCTGCTCCTGTGGGGCTTCACGGCCGGACTCATCAGCAGAGTGCTCGAGCTCGGCGGGCTCTCGCAGCCGTGGGACGCCGACGTCATGCGACCCCTGCCGGAGCGCTACCTCGTGGGGAGGCRCGCGTGAGCGGCAGCATCGTCCTCGACGTCGCCCTCGTCCTGCTCCTGCTCGCCTACGCGGTCTCGGGGTACCGGCAGGGGCTCATCCACAGCCTCTTCTCGCTCGTCGGCTTCTTCGCCTTCGCCATGGTCGCGGTGTGGAAGCTGCCCGACGTGCTCGCCCACTGGCCGTCCGTTGCCGACAACGACCGCACGCGGGTGGTCGTGCTCCTCCTCGGGGTCGTCGCCTTCGGCTGGCTCGGCCAGTTCCTCGGCGGCCTCGTCGGGGGTCGCATCAGGCAGCGCGTCGGCCAGACGTCGCTGCGCCGCGTCGACTCGGTGCTCGGTGCCGTCGTCGTGACGCTCGCGGCGAGCCTCATCATCTGGTTCCTCGGCGGGGCGCTGCGCACAGCCGGCAACCCCGCGCTGTCCAAGGCCATGGCCGAGTCGAAGGTGCTCCAGGTCGTCAACTCGGTCGTTCCCGAGGACACTGGTCAGGTCTTCGCGGGCTTCCGCGGCTTCCTGTCGAGCCAGGGCTTCCCCCAGGTGTTCGGCGGTCTCGCGCCCGAGCCCATCACGCCGGTCCCGGCTCCCGACAGCGCCATTGCGCGGTCGCAGGCGATCCGCACGGCAGGTCGTTCGGTCGTCAAGGTGACGACGCAGTCCCAGTCCTGCCAGCGCGGGCAGGAGGGCACCGGCTGGGTGCTGTCCCCGGGACTCATCGTCACCAACGCGCACGTCGTCGCGGGCGCCGACGAGGTGCGCGTCCAGGGCGGGGACGAGACGCTCCGGGCCCGCGTGGTGGTCTTCGACCCACGGCGCGACCTCGCGGTGCTCAGTGTGCCCGGGCTCCCGCTGCCACCGCTCCCGCTCGGTGGCGAGCTCCGGCGCGGCGACTCCGCGGCGGTCCCGGGCTTCCCGCTGGACGGTCCCTACCGCGTCGTCTCGGCCCGGGTGCGCGCCACCCTCGACGCCCGCGGACTCGACATCTACGGCCGCGAGCGTGTCGTCCGCGAGATCTACTCACTCGCGGCGGTCGTGCAGCCGGGCAACTCAGGTGGCCCGCTCCTCGACACCAACGGCCGGGTCGTCGGCGTCATCTTCGCCAAGTCCCTCGAGGACAACGCCACGGGCTACGCCCTGACGCTGGCCGAGGCCAAGCCGGTCCTCGACGAGGCCAGGTCGTCCGGCGCCCCGGTCGCCACCGGCGCCTGCGTCTCCGGCTGACCTCTCCCGTAAGTCGAGTGCCCACTTCCCGACGCGCACCTTCCGTCGAGTGCCCATTTCCCGACGCCCGACACCGTCGAGTGCCCATTTCCCGTCGCCCGGCACGGGTCGAGTGCCCATTTCCCGACGCAGCGAGCCGCGGGGAACTGGGCACT
>NZ_JBFULD010000404.1:0-3280 GCF_056400505.1 Terrabacter sp. P5_B1 | reverse complement strand
GCTCGTCGGTCAGGGCGGCAACGAGGAGCTCGGCGATCTCGTCGTCCGAGAGGGACTCGAGCGTGACGAGCACCGAGCGGGACAGCAACGGCGAGATGATGCTGAAGGACGGGTTCTCGGTCGTGGCGGCGACGAGGATGACGGTGCGGTTCTCGACGCCCGGGAGCAGGGCATCCTGCTGGGCCTTGGTGAACCGGTGGATCTCGTCGAGGAAGAGCACGGTCTGGCGCGAGTAGAGGTCGCGCTCACGGACCGCCGACTCCATCACCGAGCGGACGTCCTTGACTCCGGCCGTGACGGCGGACAGCTCGACGAAACGGCGCTCCGCGGCGGTCGCGACGAGGTGGGCGAGCGTCGTCTTGCCGGTCCCGGGCGGACCCCACAGGACTGCGGACAGGGGGCCGGCGGCGCCGCCGGATCCCTCGATGAGGCGCCGCAGGGGACTGCCGGGCCGCAGCACTTTGGCCTGCCCGCGCACCTCGTCGAGGGAACGCGGCCGCATGCGAACGGCGAGGGGGGCGACTCCGGCCGAGGCCGGCTGCTCGCCGCGGTCGGCGGCGGACGCCGCACCGAAGAGGTCCTCCGTGCTGTTCGACATCACTGTGGAAGGCTATCCGCGTGCATAACCCCTCACCCGCGGGCCCGGCGCCGCGCACCCGTCTGGCCCGTCTCGGCGGTGTCATCGCGCGCCACCCTCGCCGCTGGGTGGCGGCCTGGGCCGTCATCGCGATCGCGTGCTTCGTCGTCGCGGTCGGCGGTGTCACCGGCGAGTCCCTCTTCGAACGACTGCACTCCGGCGCCCCGACCGTCGAGTCGGAGTCGTCGCGCGCCCAGAACGTCATCGCCCAGAGCCAGCCCGCCCTCGAGACCCTGACGATGCAGGTGACCGGTGCCGACCTCACGGATGCGGCGGCGGTGGACAAGGGCGCGGCCGCGACGCGCGAGATCGCCCGCGTCCCAGGCGTCAAGAACGTCCGCTCGCCACTGCTGGCGCCGAGTGGCCTCTCGGATCCGTCGGTGGCGCCGCTCCTCGAAGGTGGGAGTCCCGCCTCCGGAGGGTTCGTCACCGTCGTCGACTTCGAGCCGGGTCTCGCCAAAGCCGCCCAGGCCGAGGCCGAGTCGAAGGCCGAGCAGCAGATGCTCGCGGTGCCGTCGGCCATGGGCGCCCAGGGCACGGTCGGCAGCTCGAGCAAGGTGGTCAAGGCGATCACGAGCACCGTCGAGCGAGACCTGCTGCGAGGTGAGGGCATCGCCCTGCCCCTCACGTTTCTCGTGATGTTCTTCGTCTTCGGCGGCTTCGTCGCGGCGGGCATGCCGATCGTCGGGGCGGTCGTGGCGATCGGCGGGGCCCTGCTGTCCCTCTTCGGTTTCTCGCACGCCGTCGAGCTCGACGCGACCGTCGTCAACATCGTGACCCTGCTGGGCCTCGGGCTCTCCATCGACTACGGCCTGCTCACGGTGAGCCGGTTCCGCGAGGAGCTCGGTCACCGGCAGCACCGGGTCCCCACGCGTGAGGAGATCGCCCGCGCCGCCGAGCGGACGGTGGCGACGGCCGGCCGCACCGTCCTCTTCTCCGGGCTCACGGTCGCGATCGCCCTCGGTGGCCTGCTCGTCTTCGAGGCTTCGATCATGCGGGCCATCGGCGTGGCCGGCGTCAGTGTCGTCCTCGTCGCGATGGTCGTCGCGATCACCCTCGTGCCGGCACTCTGCGTCGTCGGCGCAAGACGTCTGTCCCGCAAGGCAGTCGAGCAAACCGCCGACGTCGGCGTGTTCTCCAGCCTGGCCGCCGGGGTGCAACGGCGCCCGGTGCTCGTCATCCTGGGCGTCGTGGCCGTGCTCGTCACGCTGGCCCTGCCGACGCTGTCGATGAGGCTCACGTCCTCGGGCACCGAGCTGCTCCCCAAGGACGCGCCGCAGCGGGTCTTCTTCGAACAGCTCGCCCGGGACTACCCCGCGCTCTCCACCCCCGAGGTGACCGTCGTCGCCGGCTCACCGGACACTGCTGCCGTCACCTCGTGGGCCCAGCAGCTCCGAAGCCGCCCGGGTGTCGAGGGGCTCGTCGTCCAGCCCCTCGGGGCCGACCATCAGCGGGTCAACATCCGCGTCGCCGGAGGGCCGACGTCGGACGAGGCGCAGGACCTCGTGACGACGATCCGTGCCACGGACACGCCCTTCGAGACCCTGACCACCGGTCAGGCGGCGGGCCAGATCGACTTCCTCGAGTCCATGTCGGCCCGGGCGCCGTATGCCGTGGCCCTCGTCGTGCTGGGCACGTTCGTCCTGCTCTTCCTCATGACCGGCTCGGTCATCCTGCCGGTCAAGGCCCTGCTGCTCAACGTCATCTCCCTCGGAGCCGCGCTCGGCGTCGTCGTGTGGATCTTCCAGGAGGGTCACCTCCAGGGGTTGCTGGGCTTCACGTCGGTGGGGGCCGTCGAGTCGCTGGTGCCCTTCCTCGTGCTCGCCTTCGGTTTCGGCCTGTCGATGGACTACGAGGTCTTCCTGCTGTCGCGCATCGTGGAGTTCCACCGGCACGGCGTGGAGAGCGACCGCGCGGTCTCTCTCGGTCTCCAGCGCACCGGTCGCATCATCACCTCGGCGGCTCTGCTCATCATCATCGTCTTCGCGGGCTTCGTGGCCGGCGACATCCTCATCATCAAGGAGATGGGCGTGGCGCTCGTGGCCGCCGTCGCCATCGACGCGACGTTGGTCCGCATGCTGCTGGTCCCGGCGACGATGACCGTGCTCGGGCGCTGGAACTGGTGGGCACCAGCGCCGCTGCGGCGCCTCCACGACCGGTTCGGGATCACGGAGTGACCGAGGTCGTCACCGGGCACGGACTCGACGACCTGCTGGCGGCAACCGGCCGGCACCCGTTCGTCCGGTGGGAGGTCACCGACGACCTGGCGGCGACGTGGTGGAGCTCAGCCGACGCGGTCGCGTTCCAGCGCACCCGCAAGGCGGTGCGCCGCACCGTCAACGTCCTCGGTGGCGACGACGGGGTCACCGCGCTGCTCGACCATCTGCCGCAGATCGCGGCGATCGTCTCCCCCGGGCGCCGGGCGTTCTCGGTCAGCGTGCCCCAGCACCTGGAGCCCCGGCTGAAGGAGCGCTACCGCGTGCTGGACGGCGGCGACTGGGAGTGGTTCCACACCACCACGGCCCCGGCCGAGCACCCTTCGCACGAAAGGGTGCTCGTCATCGACGACGTTGCCCGCGCCGCCGAGGTGCAGGCGTTCCTCGAGGCGCACTCCCCCACGGCCGACACCGAGCCGGGACACGG
>NZ_JBFULD010000403.1:0-3301 GCF_056400505.1 Terrabacter sp. P5_B1 | reverse complement strand
GTCGTGGCGGGTGCCACGGCGGCGGCCGACGTGGGCCCGGAGGCCGGCGCGACGGCATACGCAGTCGTGGCGGCGATGGCGGGGGTCGCGAGCGCGGCAGCGACGGCGGAGGCGCCGAGACGGAGCCGGAGGCTGGGTCGGGATGTCATCGGAGTCGCCTCACTTCACCGGGCAACCGGCGGGCGGGTCGATGCGGAAGACCGTCATCATGCCGCCGAAGGTTGCGCCGTAGTTGGTCGCCTGCTGGAGCGCGTGGCTGTGGGCCACGTGGTAGTACTCGCCGCACTCGTTGTTCACGGTGATGTTCGAGGGGAACGAGCCCTGCTGACCGAGGTAGGGGCTCTCGTTGAACCAGGTGTCGGTGCCGACGAGCAGCTGGTCGGTGATGACGGGCAGCTGGGTGGGCACGGGGTTCGTCGTCGCGTTCCAGTGCTCGACGTCGCGCCAGTCCATGAGCGCGTCGACCGTCTGGCCCGGCATCACGTCGAGGTCGTACTTGAGGTACGACAGGTCCTGGCCGGCGGCACCCACGAGGGCGTGGCCGTCCGTGTTCACGACCCGCTCGTCACTGCCGTGCGGGTGGAAGGGAAAGCTCACGCGACCGGCGTTGAGGTAGCGGATGACCGCCGGGTCCTTGTTGGTGGCCGCGTCCCACGGCTTGATGTGCACGAGGGCGCCGTAGGGCTGGTTGGGCAGCCACGACGCGTTGTTGGGCGCCAGGGTGTCGGGCATGCTGCGGCCGTTGATCATGTAATAGCGCGCGTTGTATGCCGTCCAGTCGACCGGCTGCTGGCGCTCGACGGCCAGGTGCACGTCCGGGTCGATCTCCGACAGCAGGAAGACGTACTCGTGCTGGGGGTTGAACACCGAGTCGCTGCGGTCGTTGACCTGGCCGGCGGCGATGGCGGGGCGCACGACGAGGGCGCCGAACAGCCCCATCTCCTGCTGCTTCGTCACGTCGGTGCCGCTCGTGTAGAGGTACGTCCCGGGTGAGCCCGCCGTGAACTGGTAGGTGACCGAGCCAGACGTGGCGGCCGCCGGCTGCACCATCGAGGTGAGCGCCTTGCTGGTGGCGTCGAACTGGGGCTGGGCCGCGTTGCCGTCCGCCGTGACGCCCTTCTGGCCCGGGAAGACGATCGACGTCGGCTCGGGCAGCTCGTTGTGCAGGACGACGGTGACGACCTGGCCCGACGTGACGCAGAGGACCGGCCCGGGCAGCTGGAAGTGGCCCGAGCTCAGGCTGTAGCCCCACGAGTAGATCGAGTTGCCGTCCGGGGTGGAGACGTAGCCGTCCCGGGCCGTCAGCGAGAACGTGCCCTGGTTGCCCTTCTCGCAGAGCAGCCCCTCGGACGTCGCGGCCTGCGCGCCCGAGGTGGCGCCGAGGGCGGTGGCGGCCACGACCGCACCGACGCCCACCACCACCGGTGCACGCCCGCGGATCCGGGTCCTGAGCGGCACCCGGCTCCGGGCACCACGTGATCGGTTGAGTCGCATCATCATCCCTTCGTCGAGTCGTCAGGTGTTGGGCTGGGTCTGAGCCGGGTAGGCCCCGGGTGCGCCGACGCGAAGGACGGTCATCATGCCGCCGAGCCCGGCCGCGCCCCCGTTCCCGGTGAGGCCGTGGGTCCGGTCGTAGAGCAGGTACTCGCCGGGCCTGGTCGGGGTGAGGAGCACGTCCCGGCTCTCACCGGGGCCCACGTCGACGCTGTTGGTCACCTGGTAGTTGCTGCTGCCGTCGCGGCCGCGGAGCAGGCTCGCGTCCTTGGCGACCACCGTCATGTCGACGTTGTCGAGCGTCATGGCGTGGTTCTGGTAGCCGAGGTTCGACAGCCGCAGCAGCACCGTCTCCCCGACGTTGCACGTGATGAGCGAGCTGATCGGCTGGTACTGGAGGCGGCCCGCCGCCGGCGACAGGGGATCGCCCCCTGGTGCGAGCGTGTCCGGATAACCACGTCCGTTGAGCAGCCAGAAGCTGGGGGCGTAGTCCGTCCAGTCGCTGACCTGGATGTGGGCGTCGCGGTAGTGGGCGGCCGACCACAGCTCGGTCATCATGAAGGCGAACTCGCGGTCGTAGCGGGTGCTCCCGTCGCCGTCGTTGTACGCGTACGTGAGACGTTTTCCGACAGGAACCGTGCCAACGCGCGTGCCGTTCTGCTTCGGCCGCACGAAGACCATCCCGGTCATGCCCATCTGCACGTGCTCGACGTCCTCGAAGTGGCAGTGGTACATGTACGTCCCCGCGTCGTGGGGCCGGTAGAAGTAGGACAGGTTGCGCCCGATCGGCACCGACAGCGACAGCTCGGGCACGCCGTCGAAGAGCGGGATGGCGTTGACGAACCCGTGCCAGTGCAGGGTGTGGCCGTCGAAGAGGTCGGGCCGCTGGAGCAGGCCCAGGTTCGTCAGGGTGATGGTGATGTCGTCGCCCTCGTCGAATGAGAGCATCGGGGCGCTGATCTGCGCCTTCCCGCGGGTGGCCGCGACCTGCGCGTCGGAGAACCCCGTGACGTCGCGGAAGCCGAAGACGTACGTGTCGAAGCCAGGAGGGGCCAGCGAGTCCGGGTAGAAGGGCAGGTCGGCGGGCGAGCCGGCCGGCATGCTGACCCAGCCGTCCGTGCCGGCCAGGTGCACCGTCTTGGGCGTGCCCGGCGTCGTCGCGCGCGGCGTGACGACCTTCGGCATCGCCGCAGCGCTCCCGAAGGACGCCCTCGACCCGAGGAACGTCGCACCGAGTGCGCCGGCGCCCCCGAGGATGACAGCTCGTCGCCCGAGTCCCGCACGCTCCGCTGAGGTGGCGGCTGCGGTGAAGACGCTGCTCTCGTCGTTCATGGTCTGCTCCATTGGTCGGATCGACCGGTGCACCGGTCCATCGGCGTGTGCTTGGTCGGCGTGTGGTTGGTCGGCTTCCCCCACGGGGGAGCCGGGAGAGTGGGGACCCCGGGGCGCGCGGGGGGGGTACACCTCTCTGGCAGGTGTCACGCCCCGGGGCAGTGAGTGGCGACGCATCACGGTCTGACCTGGTCAGAGCCCGCATCGATCGGCGTGGCCGGCGGCGGAGCCGTCGGTCGCGGGTCCCCGTCGATGTCCCACGTCGGTGCCGGCACGGCGACCGTCCAGGAGGTGCCGAGGGTGACGGTCTTCGTGACCGGGCCGACCGCGTGGGCCGCCGCGCCCGTCCCGGTGAGGTGGTAGTCGGCGCGCAGCCTGGGCGGCAGGAGGGCCGTGACGATCGCGGCCTCCCGGAACGCCGGGTAGGTGCGTGACGCGAGCACCGTGACCGTGAGCTCGGGCGTCGGGTCGACGA
>NZ_JBFULD010000402.1:0-3318 GCF_056400505.1 Terrabacter sp. P5_B1 | reverse complement strand
CCACCGGCGCCAGCGGTTGCGCCGGGCCCGGCGCCGGCGCGGGCCGTCGGGCCAGGTCGCCGAACCCCCAGCACGACGCCACCGCGCACCCGCCCCTGCCCACATCATCAGGGGAGCGGGAAGGGCAGCTCGAGACCGTCGAGGCTGCGTCGGCACGGGCAGGTCGCCGTCGCGTCCGACTCGTAGGCCGGCATCTGCCCGATGGCATCGCGCAGGATCCCGGTGAGGTGCTCGACGTTGGTGGCGAAGACACGCAGCACCTCGTCGTGCGTGACCGCCTCGCCCCCTTCGACGCCCGCGTCGTGGTCGGTCACCATGGCGATCGTCGTGAAGCACATCGCGAGCTCACGGGCCAGGGCCGCCTCGGGCATCGTCGTCATGCCGACGATGCCGAACCCGGCCTGCTGGTGCATGAGCGACTCTGCGCGAGAGGAGAACCGGGGCCCGTTGATGACGACCAGCGTGCCGTCCGGGACGACCTGGAGCTCGGAGAGTCGCGCGGCATCGATTGCGACCTGGCGTCCATCGGGGCAGTACGGCTCGGCGAACCCGACGTGGACCACCGGGCCCTCGGCCTCGTAGATCGTGTGTGCCCGCCCCCAGGTGCGGTCGACGACCTGGTCGGGGACGACGATGGTGCCCGGCCCGTGCTCGGGCTTGAGCGACCCGACCGCGCAGGGGGAGAGGATCTGGCGGACCCCGACGGCCCGCAGCGCCCAGAGGTTCGCTCGGTAGTTGACGCGGTGCGGCGCGAAGCGGTGGCCCTGGCCGTGGCGGGCGACGAAGGCAACGCCGCGCCCCTCGACCTCACCGATGACGAGGGGGTCGCTCGGACGCCCGAACGGTGTGTCGACCTCGACCGTCTCGTAGTCGTCGAGGAACTCGTAGAGGCCGGACCCGCCGATGACGCCGATCTCGGCGCGCGGGCCCGGAGCGAGTTCGGCGGGCACGGCCGGGACGGCGGGGTCGGACAGGGTCGTCTGCTCGGTCGTCTGCTCGGTCGTCATGGCAGGAGCCTAGGCCGGGCAGCGGGGCCGCCGGACGGCATACGTCCTCGGGTGGGGACAACGTCCCCCCAGCTCAGGTGGCTGTGGACGACGAGCTGGTCGACGAGGTCGACGTCGTCGACGACGGGGTGGAGGCGCTCGACGGCGTCGACGAGGTGGACGTGCTCGGGGTGGTGCTCGAGCCGGACGACGTCGTGGACGCGCCGTCGAGCTTGTCGCCCGAGCTCGAGCCCTCAGCCGGCGTCGAGGCGGACTTGGCGGTCGCGCGCGAGTCGGTCTTGTAGAAGCCCGAGCCCTTGAAGGCGATGCCGACGGGGTGGATCACCTTGCGCAGCCGCGGTTCGCCGCACTCCGGACACACCGTCAGGGAGTCGTCGGTGAACGACTGGCGGATGTCGAAGGCGTGTCCGCACTCTTGGCACGCGTAGGAGTAGGTGGGCACAGGTGAACCTCGGACGTCGAAGGGGGAACAGGCCGAGGGTCAGTCTACGGCCAGCCGGCGAGGCGCCCGCCGCGGCTGATCTCCCGGATGCGCCGCTCGGTGCGCTGCTTGACCCTCGAGGTCGTGACCACGAGCAGCCGGTCACCGTGGCGGATCGTGGTGTGTGCGTCCGGCACGAACCCCTCGCCGCTGCGCACGACCAGGGTCACGTTGGCCCCCTTGGGCAGGCGCAGCTCGAAGACGGCGACGCCGTGCAGCCGCGACTCGGCCCCCACGGTGACCTGGATGACGTCGGCGCCGATCTCCATGAGCGAGGTCGACTCGAGGTCGACGTCGACGGAGTGGACCTGCTCGGTGAGCCCGAGGCGCCGCGCCACCCACGGCAGGGACGGCGCCTGCACGATGGTGAAGAYGACGACGAGCATGAAGACGAGGTCGAAGATCCACTCGGTGTCGGGCGTGCCGACGACGAGCGGCACGGTGGCGAGGACGACCGGCACGGCTCCCCGCAGCCCCGCCCACGAAAGGAAGACCTGGTCGCGCCAGGGCACCTTGAACCACGACACCGACGCCACCACCGACAACGGGCGTGCGACGAGCAGCAGCACGAGACCGATGACGATCGCGGGGACCAGCTGCTCGTCGAGGCGTCGTGGGTCGGCGAGCAGGCCGAGCAGCACGAACAGCCCGATCTGGGCGATCCACCCCATCGCGTTGGCGAAGCTCTGGAACGCGACCCGGTTGGGCAGGCCCATGTTGCCGAGCAGGAGCGCCGACAGGTACGTCGCGAGGAAGCCCGACACGTGCAGGGCCGCGCCCACGGCATACGCCAGCACCGTGAGCGCGACGACCCCGATCGAGAAGAGCGCGGAGGACGCCCCGGCGACGCGGCGCAGCACCTGACCGCCCAGCCAGCCCACGGCGCCGCCGACGATCGCGCCGCCGGCGAGCTCGACCGCCGCGTGCAGGACGAGGACCCACCAGGGGTCGGCCGTGCCGCCGGGCACGCCCTGGGCCGCGAAGGCGACGACGAGGATGACGACCGGGGCGTCGTTGAAGCCGGACTCGGCCTCGAGCATCCCCGACAGCCGCTTGGGCAGCGGCACGTTGCGCAGGACGGCGAAGACCGCCGCCGCGTCGGTCGAGGTGACGATGGCGCCCACGAGCAGGGAGATCGTCCACGACAACGGCAGGAGCGTGTGTGCCGCCACGGCGACGACGAGAACCGACACCACCACGCCGAGGGTGGAGAGCACCGCTGCCGGCGCGACGGAGTCCTTGATGTTGACCCACGACGTCGACAGCCCGCCCTCGGCGAGGATGAGCACCAGAGCGGCATAGCCGAGCACTCGCGTGACAGAGGCGTCGTCGAACTGGATGCCGGCGCCGGCGTTGCCGAGGGCCAGGCCGATGCCGAGGTAGATGAGCAGCGACGGCAGGCCCGAGCGCACCGACAGGCGCACCGCCGCGATCGCGACGAGGAGCACGAGCGACCCGACGAGGAGCACGCGCGTCAGGTCGTCGAGGTTCATGGTCGACGACGTGATGAAGGCGAGTGCAGGCAAAGGGCAGCTCCTCGGGTGTGGTGGCAATCCAACCATCCCGGCTCACGCCGCCGGGGGGCGGTCCGTGACTGCGACGGACGTTTGTCGTCGGTTCGGCAACGATGTGTGGCGGCACCGGTCGGGCTGCGGTCCGCGCTCTGGACGGTGGCCTAGGCTCGTCGCGTGTCACGGTTGAAACGCGCCCGTCGGATCGTCCTGCTCCTCACCGTCCTCGTCGTCATGGCGGTGGTCGCGGTCGGGATCCTGGCGATCGGTGTCGTGCGGCAGTCCTTCGCGGAGACCTCGGGCCAGCTCGCGATCGAGG
>NZ_JBFULD010000401.1:0-3334 GCF_056400505.1 Terrabacter sp. P5_B1 | reverse complement strand
GCCCCAGGAGGGCATGCTCCTCCCGGGCGGTGACCTTGGTGCCGGCCGCGTCGACGACCGCCCACCGGCGGTCGCCCCGCAGCCCTCGCGCCTCCACGACCGCCGCGTCGACGCTCACCCCGCCGAGCGACTTGACGGGGTACGCCGTCAGCGACGTGACGTGAACGTGCTCAGTCGGTGCCACGCCGGGTCACTGGGCCAACCACGCGGCATACGCGTCGAAGGTGTAGGGCCGGCCGAGGAAGTCCTCGACGAGGTCTGCGGCGTCGCGGCGGCCGCCCTGCGCCAGCACCTTGTCCCGGTAGGCACCGGCGACCTCGGGGTCGAAGAGGTCACCACGGTCGAAGGCCGAGAACATGTCCTTGGCGATGACGAGCGACCACATGTAGGTGTAGTAGGCCGAGCTGTAGCCGTCGAGGTGCCCGAAGTGGCACTGCATGTGCGTGCCCGACAGGTACGGGAAGACGGAGTAGCGGTCCATGAGCTCGCGCAGGCGGACCGTGAGGTCGTCGCTCTCCTGCACGTGGAAGTCGTAGGACAGCGCGGCATAGAACATCTGCGTGCGGGCGTCAAAGCCCTTGCCGAAGTCGTCGGCCCGGCGCATCGCCTCGACGAGCTCGGCGGGGATGACCTCGCCGTCGCCGTTGCGGGCGAAGGTGGCGAGGACGTCGGCGTCCCAGGCCCACTCCTCGAGCATCTGGCTCGGCGCCTCGACGAAGTCCCACTCGGTCGCGACCCCCGAGAACCGGACCCACTGGGTGCGGCCGGCCAGGACGTGGTGCACGAGGTGCCCGAACTCGTGGAAGAGCGTGACGACCTCGTCGTGCTCCAGCAGGCCGCGGTTGAAGTTGCACACGAGCACGCCCTCCGCGAGCTGCGTGCCGGCGACGCCACGCACGAGGTCGAACTGGGCCGCGTGCTTGTACTTGCCCTCGCGCGGGTGCAGGTCGAGGTGGATGCGGCCGATGCGCTCGCCCGAGAACGACACGTCGTAGGTCGCGACCTCGTCGTGCCACGTGCGGGCGTCCTCGCGCGGGACCGGCGACCACTCCAGCCCGAAGAGACGCCCCGTGACGTCGAGCAGGCCCTGGCGGACCGACTCGAACGGGAAGTACGTCCGGACCTGCTGGGCGTCGACGGCCAGCTGCTCCTTGCGGACGAGCTCGGCGTAGTAGGAGACGTCGGCGCCGTCGATGTCGGTGGCCTCGGGACGGTCCTGGCGCAACCGTTCGAGCAGCACGGCCTTGTCGCGCTCGGCGCTCGCCGTCGACAGCTCGGTGATGCGGTCGATGAACTCGCCGATGGCCTTGCCGTTGCCGATCATCTTCACCTCGGCGTCGTAGTCCGCCCACGACTCGTAGCCGAGCAGCGCGGCGTGCTCGCGACGGACGGCGAAGATCTCCTGGAGGACGCTGTCGTTGGCCGGCCAGGCGATGGTGAGGAACTCGGTGACGAGGTCGCGACGTGCCTGCGCGTCCCGGGCGAAGGTGCGGAACGGCACGACGTCGGGGTAGTCGGTCGTCACCGTGACGAGCCCCTCGTCGTCGACGGGGTGGGCGTCGACCCAGTCCTGCGGCAGGCCGTCGAGCCGCTCGGGGCTGAGCCGGATGCTCCGGACGTTCTCGCGGATGTTCTTGCTGAACTCCTGGCTCAGCAGGATGGCCCGCTCGCTCAGCTGGCGCAGCCGGTCACGCGTCGCCTCGTCGCGGTCGACCCCCGAGCGGCGGAAGTCGCGCAGGGTGCGCTCCAGCACGCGTGCCGCGTCGGCGTCGAGGCCGCTCGCGTCGAGGCCGGCGAGGACGGCATACAGCCCGGTGTCGAGGCCGAGGTCGGTGTCGAGCTTCTGCACCTGCTGGGCCACGGCCTCCGCCCGCTCGCGGACGGCCGCGTCGGGGTGCACCTCGGAGAAGAGCGAACCCACCGAGGCAGCGTTCGACAGGGCCGTCTGCGCGTCGTTCCAGACCCGCAGGACCTCGAGCGGCTCCCGGGGCGGGTCGCTGCGCAGGCCCTCGACGAGGGACCGCGCCAGCGCGAGCTGCTGCTCGCCGCGGGCGCCGACCCAGTCGAGCCAGTCGCTCTCGAGGGGCAGGGGCAGGTGGGTGGGCTCGGTCGTCACAGACGGCACTGTATGCCGACTCACGGGGGCTCAGGGCCGCAAGCGGCCTTGCGCCCCCGTGCCCCCGGAGAAGGCGCCTAGTCCCAGAGCTGCAACGAACGGGTCATGATCCCGGCGAGGTCGTCGGGTCCGACCTCGCGCGGGCTCGTCGCGAGCAGCCGCTGCTGCTTGAGCGACCCCTCGACGAGGTCGCCGACGTCGTGCTCGTCGTAGCCGACGGCGTGCAGGCCGTTGGGCAGGCCGATGTCGCGCATCAGGTCGACGAGGACGCCGGGCAGCACGTCGCGCGGGTCGGAGTCCCAGCGGTCCCCGTGGCCGGGGTCGAGCAGGCGGGCAGCGGCCAGATGGCGCCCGGGATCGGACTCGAACGTCCACCGGAACGCCTCGGGTGCGGTCAGGGCCACGGCCATACCGTGCGGCACCATCGGCTCGTCCCGGGGGTAGCCGTCCGGATGGAAGTCGCGAACGCGGCCGGCAATGGGGTACGCGTTGGCGTGCGGCACGTGGACGCCGGCGTTGCCGAACCCGAGCCCTGCGAACGTCGCCGCGAGCGCCATGTCCCCGCGGGCGGCCTCGTCGGCGCCGTCCCGAACGGCGGTGCGGAAGGCCTTGGCCAGCAGGGACATCGAGCGCTCGGACCACATGTCCGCGATCGGGTTGCTGCCGCAGTACGGCACGCGCTCGCCCGGCTCCTTGCGCTCGTAGCTCGTGAACGGGCGCGCCGTCCAGCTCTCGAGGGCATGGCACAGGATGTCCATCCCGGCACTTGCCGTGACACCCGCGGGCTGGGTCGCGGTCAGGCGGGGGTCGACGACGGCCAGGCTCGGACGCAGCCGGACGTGACTGATGCCCGTCTTGACCTTGAGCGCGAGGACGTCGAGCACGCAGATGGTGGTGCTCTCGGCGCCGGTGCCCGTCGTCGTCGGCACCGCGACGAGGGGCGCGAGCGGGTGCTTCGGGGCCCGACCAGCCCCCACCGGCGCGTTGACGTAGTCCATGAGGTCTCCCCCGTCGCTGAGCAGCAGGTCGACCGCCTTCGCCGTGTCGATGGCCGAACCGCCACCGACGGCCACGTAGCCGTCGAAGGGTCCGTCGGCGCGGGCCCGGTCGACCGCGGCGACCAGGCTGGCGTCCGTCGGCTCGACGTGCGCCGAGTCGTGGACGACGGCCTCGATGCCGAACCCGCGGATGCCTTCGGCCACTCGTTCGGGCCATCCC
>NZ_JBFULD010000400.1:0-3352 GCF_056400505.1 Terrabacter sp. P5_B1 | reverse complement strand
CCCGCCGGACCAGCAGGCTGTCGGCGAGGGCGGCGTCCCGCGCCGCCCGCGCCGCCACGACACCGTCGGCGAACCACAGACCCCCGGTGACGGCGGACTGCACTGCTGCGGCGCCCACGGTCCTGTCCGGCGGGAACGTCGCACCCGTCACGCCGGAGATCCCAGCGGCACACCGGCGCTCCGTCACCCTCAGCTCGTCCATGACGCCCGCGTACGCGCGACTCAGCCGAGCGCGCCCCGCGGCCTGGTCCGCGCGAGAACGCTCCATCCCCAGCACGCCGATCGTGCCGGTCGGGTCCGGGAGGGCGGCGAGACGGAGGTCAGTCAACAGGTGCTCGGCGTCGAGCGCATCCCACTGGCGCTGCAACGAACGCACCCGCGCGACCGCGTGGTCGAGGGCGGCGGCATACGCCAGCAGTGCGCGTCCGGCCGCGGGGAGGGCGTCGACGACGGGGAGGCACCGTCGTGCGAGCTCGGCCGCCTCGGCGTCAGCCGCCGTCGCCGCGTCCCCGGTCCAGACCGCGCCGAGTCTCGCCCCCAAGGTCCCGCGCACGGTGAGGGTCGAGCCGGCCCGCGCGGCGACCCGGTCCAGCGACCGCGCTGCCGCGCGCAGGCCCTCGACGTCTCCCGCGGGCAACGGCAGCGCGGCGGCTCCAGCGATCGGTGCGGCGGCGTCCTCGGATTCGTGGACGCGACTCATCGGACTCTGGGGACCGAGATGCCTTGCGACGCAGACCCGCTCGCCGACAGCTGCGCAAATCCCACCGTGACGAAGAGCTCCACCCAGCGCGTCTCCAGCGTCGAGCGGTCGATGCGGTCGCCAAGGGCACTCGCCGCGTCGGCAACGGCGTCGAGGGCATACGCGTGCACGGCACGGAAGCGCTCGAGTGCGACTCGGATGCCCTGACCCTCCACGCCCAGTGCGCTCAAGGCACCCGCCGTCGCTGCGGCGACGAGCGACGCGCACTCATGCAGCTCGGCGGGGTCGTGCGCCAGCGCGAGCCGCTCACGGGACACACCTTCGGTGTCGATGGCGTAGCGCGTCATGCCCCGACCGTAGGAGAGCGTGATTGACCGCATCGTCCGTCATCCACAGGCGCCGGTATGCCGTGAGGCCCCCGTCCCGAGGGACAGGGGCCTCACGTGCGGGCGGGCGAACCGCCGGTCAGGACATCAGGACCAGCGGGCCCAGACCGTCACGTCGGTCGGCACGAGACCGTCCTCGAGCGCGGCAGAGGCGACGATGACCTCGGCGCCCTCCGGCAGGGCGACGGGCTCGGCGCCGAGGTTCGCGACGACGAGCACCCGGTCGCGCAGGGACGAGCCGTTGGTCAGCGCGACGACGTCGCCGGCATACCCCTCGACCCACGTCAGCGAGCCGGTCCCGAGGGACAGCTCGCGACGGGCGGCGAGCAGCGCGCGGTAGAGCTCGAGCGTCGACCCGGCCACGCCCTCCTGGCGGTCCACGGCGTAGTCGGCGTAGACGTCGGGCTGCGGCAGCCACGTGCTGGCGCTGGGGCCGAAGCCGAGCGAGGGACCCTGCGACGACCACGGGATCGGCACGCGGCAGCCGTCACGGCCCGTCTCGGCGCCGGCGGTGCGGGCGAACGTCGGGTCCTGGCGGAACTCGGCCGGCATGTCGGTCGAGTCCGGCAGCCCGAGCTCCTCGCCCTGGTAGATGTACGCGCCACCGGGCAGCGCGAGCATGAGGGCCGTGGCCGCACGGGCGCGGCGCAGGCCGAGCGCGCGGTCGGGCTGCGGGTCCGTCGCCGAGATGCCGTTCATCCGCGGCGTGCCCGGTGCGTAGCCGAGGCGAGAGGCGTGGCGGACGACGTCGTGGTTCGACAGCACCCACGTCGACGGCGCGCCGACGGAGTCCGCGGCGTGCAGCGACGAGGTGATGACAGCGCGCAGGTCCTCCGCGATCCACGAGGCGGTGAGGAAGTCGAAGTTGAACGCCTGGTGCATCTCGTCCGGGCGGACGTAGGCCACCGCGCGCTCCTGCGGCTCGACCCAGGCCTCGGCGCAGAGGATGCGGTCCGGCATCCCGTAGGACTCGAGGATCTTCCGCCACGCGCGGTAGACCTCGTGGACGCCGTCCTGGTCCCACATCGGGCTGCGCTTCGTGTGGTCGATGCGCGGCGCCTCCTCGGCGGCCCCGTGTCCGTGCCCGCCGTCGTGCCCGCCGTCGTGCCCGCCGTCGTGCCCGCCGTCGTGCTCGGCGTGCCCGAGCATCGTCGTGCGCTCATCCACGGTGTCGGGCAGGCCCTGCTCCTTGATCAGGCCGTGCGCGACGTCCACGCGGAAGCCGTCGACGCCCCGGTCGAGCCAGAAGCGCAGGATCGACTCGAACTCGGCGCGCACCTCGGGGTGCTCCCAGTTGAAGTCGGGCTGCTTGCTGTCGAAGATGTGCAGGTACCACTGGCCGGGGTTGCCGTCGGCCTCGGTGACGCGCGTCCACGCGGCGCCGCCGAAGACGGACTGCCAGTTGTTCGGGGGCAGCTCGCCGTGCTCGCCGCGTCCCTCGCGGAACATGTACCGCTCCCGCTCCGCCGATCCCGGACCGGCGGCGAGGGCGGCCTTGAACCACTCGTGCTCGTCGGAGGAGTGGTTGGGCACCATGTCGACGATGACCTTGAGGTCGAGCTCGTGGGCGCGCGTGATCATCGCGTCGGCGTCGTCGAGGGAGCCGAAGATCGGGTCGATGTCGCGGTAGTCCGCGACGTCGTAGCCGGCATCGGCCTGCGGCGAGGTGTAGAAGGGCGAGAGCCAGATGGCGTCGACGCCGAGGGCGCGCAGGTGGGGCAGGCGCGAGGTGATGCCGGGGAGGTCACCGATGCCGTCGCCGTCGCTGTCGGCCCACGAGCGCGGGTAGATCTGGTAGATGACCGCCTGCCGCCACCAGGCGGCGTCGGGCCGGTCCTCGGCGTGCACGGGGGTCGCGTCCTCGCGAAGGTCTACGTCGTGTCCGGCGTCGAGCGCAGGGTGGTTCAGGGTCTGGGTTGCTGATGGCGTCACGAGCCACCATCGTTCCTCATCGGACCGAAAACTCCAAGCAGATTCTGCAACTTCTTGCAATGCGTCGCTCGAGGTCGGACTGTCCCTCCTACTTGGTAGGAACGGGGGATGAAGAGCGGTTTCGTCGTCCCGTACGCCACCGAACGCGAGTTCGCCGAGCTGGCGCGTCTCGGCGAGGACCGGGGCTGGGACGCCGTCCTCGGCTGGGAGGCGCTCTTCGGCGTCGAGGCGTGGGTGCAGCTCGGCGCGGCGGCGATGGTCACCGAGCGCATCCGTCTCGGCACGCTGCTGACCCCCGCCTCGCGCCACCGACCCTGGGATCTCGCCTCGCGCG
>NZ_JBFULD010000399.1:0-3357 GCF_056400505.1 Terrabacter sp. P5_B1 | reverse complement strand
GCGCGTTGCTGCGCCGGGCGAAGGCTCGGGCCTGCGCCGGCGTCAGCGTGACGCGGAGCGAGTTGCGCCCCAGCGGTCCCACCTCGTCGGCGGGCTCGTCGGCGACCTCCTCATCCTCGTCGGGGTCATGGTCGTGGCACTCGATGACGACCTTCTGCGCGTCCTCGTCCCACGCCAGGGACAGGGTCTGCACGTGCCAGTCCTCGTCGAACGGCGTCTGCAACGGGTCGGTGTCCTCGGGCACGCCACCGGGATCGCCCGGCTCGGCCGCCGCGGCGGGTGCGAGCTGGTCGAGGACGTCGTTGATGCGGTCGGCGAGGATCGAGACCTGCTGCTTCTCGACACCGATGGTCACGACCAGCGGTCCGGTGCTCGCCTGGAGGTAGAAGGCTCGCTGTCCGGCGGGGCCGACCGTCCCGGCGACGAACCGGTCAGCGGGATCGAAGTCCTGGACCGTCATGCGTTCGACCCTATCCGACGCCACCGGCCGCGCCGGCGCCGCCGCCCACCACGGCGTCACCGTCCTCCGCCGCCTGCTTCTCGGCTGGCCGCAGGCCCGTGAGGTCTCCCCCGACGTCGTTGAGCCGCAGCACGAACGGCTTGCGRCTCGTGTAGCGCACGACGCTCACCGACGCGGGGTCGACGTTGATCCGCTGGAAGTCGTCGAGATGCGCGCCCGTGGCGTGCGACAGGATGGACTTGATGACGTCGCCGTGCGACACCGCGACCCACACCGCGTCCGTGCCGTGGGTCTCGAGGATGCGCGCATCGGTCTCCCGGACGGCGCGCAGCGCGCGGTCCTGCATCTCCACCATGGACTCGCCGGAGTATGCCGCGGAGTCCGGGAAGCGCGCCTCGCTCGGTCGGTCCTGCACGACCTTCCAGAGCTCCTCCTTGGCGAGCTCCGAGATGGGACGCCCGGTCCAGGCGCCGTAGCGGMACTCACCCAGCCCCGGGTGGACGCTGCGGGCGACGTGGTTCGGCAGCGGTGCGGCCAGCAGGTCCGCCGTCTGCACGCAGCGGTCGAGCGGCGAGCTGACGATCTCGACGACGGGCAGGACGGCCGCGGCCAGCCGCTGTCYGACGGCAGCGGCCTGCGCCTCGCCGGTCTCGTCGAGGAAGACGCCGGGCATCCAGCCGGCCAGCGTGCCGGCGGTGTTGGAGGTGGATCGACCGTGGCGCACGAAGAGAACGGTGGGCACGGTCGTCACCCTAGCCCGCGGCCCCGTCAGCGACGCCACCACCGGCATACGCCCCGACGTGCAGGCCACCGACAGGCGGACGTGGTGAAGTAGGGGCCGTGATCGTGGACAAGGCCATCTACCGCAACGGCCGGCGAGAGGGTTGTGGCGACCTCAGCGACGAGCTGGACGTGCTGCGCCTCACCCAGGACGGTTTCATCTGGATCGGGCTGAGGGACCCTTCCGACGAGGAGTTCGCCCTCGTCAACGAGGAGCTGCACCTGCACCCGCTGGCCGTCGAGGACGCCGTCACCGGCCATCAGCGAGCCAAGATCGAGAAGTACGAGTCGTCGGTGTTCGTGGTGCTCAAGACCCTGCGCTACATCGAGGCGACGAGCGACATCGAGACCGGCGAGGTGATGCTCTTCATCGGTGACCGCTTCGTCGTCACGGTGCGGCACGGGGAGGGCAACCCGTTGGCCGGGGTGCGCCAGCGGCTCGAGTCCGAACCGGCGCGCCTCCGTCATGGCCCGATGACGGTGCTGCACGCCGTGATGGACTCCGTCGTCGACAACTACACGGTCGTCGATCGCGAGGTGCGCCGGGACCTCGAGCAGATCGAGGAGCAGGTCTTCGCCTCGGCCACCGGCGGCGACGCCAACACGATCTACCGGCTCAAGCGCGAGGTCCTCGAGTTCCGGCGGGCCAGCCAGCCGCTCGCCGACACCCTGACACACTTCATGGACCCCTCCCGCAGCCACGGAGTGTCCGAGGTGCTGCTGCCCTTCTTCCGGGACGTCGCGGACCACCTGCGCCTCGTCAACGACCATGTCGAGTCCTACGACCGGCTCCTGACCGACGTCCTGTCCGCGCACCTCGCCAGCGTCTCGGTCAAGCAGAACGAGGACATGCGCCTCATCTCCGCGTGGGTGGCCATCGCGGCCGTGCCGACCATGATCGCCGGCATCTACGGGATGAACTTCCACAACGTCCCGGAGCTCGAGGTCAGCTTCCATATCGGCGGCAGGGAGTTCTACTACGGCTACTTCGTCGCCCTCGCCGTCATGGCGGGCGCCTGCCTGGGTCTCTACCGGGCCTTCAAGCGCTCGGGTTGGCTGTAGCGACGACGGACGGCCGGCTCCCACCGAGGTGGGAACCGGCCGTTCGCGTGTCAGGCGTCGTCAGGTCGCGCTGATGACGCCGGCCGCCAGGACACCGGCCAGCACGAGGCCCAGCGCGACGCGGTACCAGACGAAGGGCAGCAGGGTGTGGTTCGCGACGAAGCGCAGCAGCCAGGCGATCGTGGCGTAGGCCACGACAAAGGCCACCACGACGCCGACGAGGACGGGACCCAGCCCGAGGGCGGAGAGCCCGTGCCGCTCCTGGACCGCCTGGAACAGGCCCGCAGCCGTCAGCGCCGGGATGGCGAGGAAGAAGCTGAGGCGCGTCGCCGTGACCCGGTCGATGCCGCGGGCGATACCGGCAGAGATGGTCGCACCCGAACGGGAGACGCCGGGGATGAGCGAGAGACACTGCACGAGACCGATGACGAGACCGTCGACCGGGGTCACCGAGTGCTCGCCGCGCACGGCACCCCGCGCCTCGTAGCGCGCGTAGATGCGCTCCGCCACCACCATGGCGACGCTCCAGAGGAGCAGGGCGATGGCCACGACCCAGAGGCTGCGCAGCGCGCCGGAGATGAGGTCACGCGCGAGGAAGCCGACGATCCCGACCGGGATCGAACCGATGACGACGGCCCACGCGAGGCCGTAGTCGGGGTCCTTGCGAGCGGCGGCCGAACCCAGGCCCCGGAACCACGCGACGGCGAAGCGGACGATGTCGCGGAAGAAGTAGAGGAGCGTCGCAGCGATGGCACCGAGCTGGATGACGGCGGTGTAGGCCGTCACGGCCGGGTCGTTCACCTCGAGGCCGAGCAGCTTCTCGGTGATGGTCAGGTGCCCGGTCGAGGAGACCGGGAGGTACTCGGTGAGGCCTTCGACGACGCCGAGGATGACGGCGTCGAGGTAGCTGAGGTCAGCCATGGGTCAGGTGGGCCTTCTGCGCAGGAGGGACGGGACGGGGCCGCTGACCCGCTCGGGGTCATCGGCCGCGGAGCACAATGTCGCACCCTACCTGCAACGTCGGCTGGGAGCAGCGACCTCGAGAGGCGCGCGGG
>NZ_JBFULD010000398.1:0-3361 GCF_056400505.1 Terrabacter sp. P5_B1 | reverse complement strand
GGTGGCGGCAGTCGAGGTAGACGTGGTCGGTGCCGGTCTCGCGCATCCGGGCGATGATGGCGCGGGCCACGACGTCACGGGGCGCGAGGTCGGCGAGCGGGTGCTGGCCCTGCATGAACCGCTCCCCCGTCTCGTCGACGAGGAAGGCACCCTCGCCCCTGACCGCCTCGGAGATGAGGGGCTGCTGGCCCCGCGAGCCCTCGCCGAGCCACAGCACGGTCGGGTGGAACTGGACGAACTCGAGGTCGGCGAGGACGGCGCCGGCCCGCAGCGCGGCGGCCATCCCGTCGCCCGTCGCCACCGACGGGTTCGTCGTCGAGGCGTAGATCTGGCCGAGACCACCCGTCGCGAGCACGACGGCGCGCGCGTGGGCGGCCCCGACGCCGTCGACCTGGCCCTCGCCGATGACGTGGAGCGTGACCCCGCAGACCCGCTGGTCCGCGTCGGTGAGCAGGTCGACGACGAGCGCGTGCTCGATGACCTCGATGCCCGGGTCGTCCCGCACCCGGTCGAGCGCCGCGATGAGGGCGCGGCTGATCTCGCGTCCCGTGGCGTCGCCACCGGCGTGCAGGATGCGGTCGCGGTGGTGGCCGCCCTCGCGGGTCAGCGACAGCCCACCGGTGTCGCCGCGGTCGAACTCGGCCCCG
The DNA here is from genome assembly GCF_056400505.1 of Terrabacter sp. P5_B1. NCBI lineage: Bacteria > Bacillati > Actinomycetota > Actinomycetes > Micrococcales > Intrasporangiaceae > Terrabacter > Terrabacter sp. P5_B1. The sequence goes on along the minus strand of NZ_JBFULD010000398.1, from coordinate 2,714 downwards.
AGCGCGATGAGGTCCCAGACGGCGTCCGTGCCCTCCCGCACGAGCGTCTCGACGGCGTCGACGTCACAGAGGCCGACCCCCGCGACGAGCGTGTCGTGGATGTGCTCGGCCGGGCTGTCCTCCGGCGACATGACGGCGGCGATGCCGCCCTGCGCCCAGGCCGTCGACCCCTCGTCGAGCACCGTCTTCGTCACGAGCAGGACACGGTCGACGCGCCGGCGCAGCCGCAATGCCGTCGTGAGCCCGGCGATGCCGGAGCCGACGACGATGACGTCAGCCGTGGTCGTCCAGCCGGGCGCGGGCGCGCGCAGCCGCCGGGGGACGGTCACGTCGGGGAGCCCGCTCTGCGGCATACGACTGGCCTCTCAGTCCTGGTACTCGTGCTGGTGCTGGTGCTGGAACTCGTGCTGGTACTCGTGGTCGCGTTCGGTGACGGCCGAGGTCATCAGACCGAAACCGTCCGGCACGTCCCCTGCATCGTGCCCCACCTCGACCACGCGGTTGTGCTCGTCCACGAAGACGACGTGCGGCTCGAAGGTACGCGCCTCGGCGTCGTCCATCGCGGCATAGGCGATGATGATGACCGTGTCGCCCGGCGAGATGAGCCGTGCGGCGGCGCCGTTGATGCAGACGATGCCCGTGCCCCGCTCGCCCTCGATCGCGTAGGTCGTCAGGCGGTTGCCGTTGTCGACGTCGACGACGTCGACCTGCTGGCCCGGCCACAGGTCGGCCGCATCGAGCAGGTCGCGGTCGATCGTGAGGGAACCGACGTAGTGCAGGTCGGCCTGCGTCACCGTGGCTCGGTGGATCTTCGAGTGAAGCATGAAGCGCTGCACGATGGGCTTCCTCGGGGACTGTCGACGGCGAACGTCGTTGTGGGAGAGCTGGGCTCAGGCTTCTCAGGACTGCGTGAACGTCTCGAGTGCTCCGCCCCCGGGGCCGACGAGGACCGGCAGGTTGTCGATGAGACGGGTCGTGCCGACCCGTCCGGCCACGGCCAGCAGCGCCTCGCCGCGATACCACTCCGGCACGTCCTCGAGGGTGTCCGGGTGGACGAGCACGAGGTAGTCGATGAGCGCGAGCGGCTCGCGCACGAGGACCGACCGGGCGGCGCGGCGGACCGCGGACGGGCCCTCCGGAGCCGCCGCCGCGCCGGCGCGCAGGGCGGCCGAGAGGCACAGGGCGGTCTCGCGGTCGGACGCGGTGAGGTAGGTGTTGCGGCTCGACATCGCCAGCCCGTCGGACTCGCGCACCGTCGGCACCGCGACGACGCGGACCGGGAAGTCGAGGTCACGGCACATGCGCCGGATGAGCAGCAGCTGCTGGGCGTCCTTCTGCCCGAAGTACGCCGCGCTGCACCGGGTGAGGTGCATGAGCTTGCAGACGACCGTGAGCATGCCGTCGAAGTGCCCCGGACGGGCCTGGCCCTCGAGCACGTCGCCGAGCGGGCCGGCAGAGACACGCACCCCGGGGTCACCCTCGGGGTAGACGACGTCGGGGGTCGGCGCGAAGACGAGGTCGACACCAGCGGCCGTGCAGATCTCGAGGTCGGCGTCGAAGGTGCGCGGGTAGCGCGAGAGGTCCTCCTTGGGCCCGAACTGGAGCGGGTTGAGGAAGATCGTCACGACGACGTGGCGGTGCGCCTTGCGAGCCTGGTGGATCAGCGTCGCGTGCCCCTCGTGCAGGGCACCCATGGTCATGACGACGGCGATGTCGCCGTCGTCGAGCGCGGCCCGGGCCTCGCGGAGCTCCTCGCGGGTGCGGGCGACCACAGGTGCTGTGGGCGGCGCCGTGGGTGGCGCGGTGGTGTCGGTCACGGTTGGTCCTCCTCGTGCGCGAGCAGCTCGAGCAGCGGGTCGGCGTCGGAGGCGCGGAGGCGTCCGCTGAGCAGGGCTCGCTGCGCGGTCGCGCGGGCGAGCGCCAGGTAGGTGGGACGGATGTCCGGGGCCACCGTGCGCAGCATCGCGACGTGCCCGGCAACGGTACCGGCATCACCGCGAGCCACCGGCCCGGTGAGGGCTGCGTCACCTCGTTGCAGCGTGTTGGACAGTGCTGCCGTGAGCAGCGGCTCGAGGACGCGCGCGGGGTCCTCGACGCCCGCCTCGACGAGCAGCTGCATCGACTGGGCGACCACCGTGACGAGGTGGTTCGAGCCGTGGGCCAGAGCGGCGTGGTAGGTGACGCGGTCCTCCTCGGCGATCCAGACCGGGTCGCCGCCCATCTCGATGACGAGCGCCTCGCCGAGCGGCCGCGCGAGATCGAGCGTCGTCACCCCGAAGCAGCAGTCGTGCAGCCGGTCGAGGTCGAGCGGCGTGCCGGTGAACGTCATGGCCGGGTGGATCGCGAGCGGCACGATGTCGCTGCCCGCAGCCGACTCGAAGACCGAGATGCCGTGCGCCCCGGACGTGTGCAGGACGAGCTGGCCGGGCGTGAAGGTGCCGGTCGCGCTCAGCCCCGCGATGAGGTCGGCCAGGGCGTCGTCGGGCACGGCGAGCACCACGAGGTGAGCGCGGGCGACGACCTCGGGGATCGGCTTGACCGGCACGCCCGGCAGCAGGGTGGCCGCCCGCTCGAGGCTCTCCTCGCTGACCGCCGACACGCCGGTCACGACGTGTCCGGCGCGGGCCAGGGCCGCCCCGAGGACGGCTCCGACGCGGCCGGCACCCACGACGCCGACGTCGAAGCGCGCGGGACGCTCGTGCGGGGTGCTCACC
>NZ_JBFULD010000397.1:0-3371 GCF_056400505.1 Terrabacter sp. P5_B1 | reverse complement strand
CGGCATACGCCGGCTGGGGAGCCTCAGCTCTCGCCGCCCGCGTTGCCGGACGTGCCGGCCGTGACGTCGCCGAGCTGGTACTTCTCGGCCGCCCGGCGCGGGACGTCGGCGTCGACCTTGCCCTCCTTGGCGAGCAGCTGCAGCGTCCGCACGGCGACGGACGGGCCGTCGATGTGGAAGAAGCGGCGCGCCGCGGGACGGGTGTCGGAGAAGCCGAAGCCGTCGGCGCCGAGCGTGGCGTAGGTGCCCGGGACCCACTCGCGGATCTGGTCCTGGACCGCCCGCATGTAGTCGCTCACCGCGACGACCGGGCCCTCGGTGCCCTCGAGGCACTGCGTGACCCACGGCTTGATCGGCGGGCCGTCGGGGGAGAGGAACTCCTGCTCGTCGGCGGCCAGGCCGTCCCGACGCAGCTCGTTCCACGAGGTCACCGACCACACGTCGGCGGCCACGCCCCAGTCGTCGGCGAGCAGCTGCTGGGCCTCGAGCGCCCACGGCACCCCGACGCCGGAGCCGAGGATCTGCGCGCGCGGCGCCTCGTGCGTCCAGCCCTCGGTGTTCGCCGAGGAGATGCGGTGCATGCCGCGCAGGATGCCCTCGACGTCGACGTCGTCGGGCTCCTTCGGCTGCTGGATCGGCTCGTTGTAGACGGTGAGGTAGTAGATGACGTTCGACTCCTCGGGCGTCTTGCCCTCGCCGTACATCCGCTTGAGGCCGTCCTGCATGATGTGCGCGATCTCGTAGCCGTACGCCGGGTCGTAGTGCACGACCGCAGGGTTCGTCGAGGCGAGCAGCGGGCTGTGCCCGTCGGCGTGCTGCAGGCCCTCACCGGTCAGCGTCGTGCGACCGGCGGTGGCGCCGATGAGGAACCCACGCGTCATCTGGTCGGCAGCCGCCCAGATCGAGTCGCCGGTGCGCTGGAAGCCGAACATCGAGTAGAAGACGTAGATCGGGATCATCGGCTTGCCGTGCGTCGCGTACGACGTGCCCGCCGCCGTGAACGCCGCGAGCGAGCCGGCCTCGTTGATGCCGAGGTGCAGGATCTGGCCACTGACGTTCTCGCGGTAGGCGAGCATCAGCTCGGCGTCGACCGGCGTGTAGTTCTGCCCGTTGGGGTTGTAGATCTTGATCGTCGGGAAGAACGCGTCCATGCCGAACGTGCGCGCCTCGTCGGGGATGATCGGCACGATGCGCGGGCCGAACTCCTTGTCGCGCAGCAGGTCCTTGAGCAGTCGGACGAACGCCATCGTCGTGGCGACCTCCTGCTTGCCCGAGCCCTTCTTGACCTGGGCGTAGGCCTCGTCGCCGGGCAGCTTGACCGGCTCGAAGTCGACGCGGCGGCTCGGCAGCGTGCCGCCGAGCTTCTGGCGGCGGTCAACGGAGTACTTGATGACCTCGCTGTCGGCCCCCGGGTGGTAGTACGGCGGCTGGTAGGGGTCGGCCTCGAGCTGCTCGTCGGTGATCGGGATGCGCAGGCTGTCGCGGAAGGCCTTGAGGTCGTCCAGCGTCATCTTCTTCATCTGGTGCGTGGCGTTGCGGCCGGCGAAGTGCGAGCCGAGGCTGTAGCCCTTGATGGTCTTGGCGAGGATGACGGTGGGCTGGCCGGTGTGCTCACGCGCCGCCTTGTAGGCCGCGTAGACCTTGCGGTAGTCGTGACCACCGCGCTTGAGGTCCCACCAGACCTGGTCGTCGGTCCAGTTCTCGACCATCTTGGCCGTGCGCGGGTCGCGCCCGAAGAAGTGGTCGCGGACGTATTTGCCGTCGTTGGCGCGGAAGGTCTGGTAGTCACCGTCGCTCGTGGTGTTCATGACGTGCACGAGCGCACCGTCGCGGTCGGCGGCGAGCAGCGGGTCCCACCCGCGGCCCCAGACGACCTTGATGACGTTCCAGCCGGCGCCGCGGAAGAAGGCCTCGAGCTCCTGGATGATCTTGCCGTTGCCGCGCACCGGGCCGTCGAGCCGCTGCAGGTTGCAGTTGATGACGAAGTTGAGGTTGTCGAGCTCCTCGTTGGCCGCGAGCTGGAGCAGGCCGCGCGACTCGGGCTCGTCCATCTCGCCGTCGCCGAGGAACGCCCAGACGTCCTGCTGGCTCGTGTCCTTGATGCCGCGGTTGTGGAGGTACTTGTTGAACTGCGCCTGGTAGATCGCGTTCATCGGGCCGATGCCCATCGACACCGTCGGGAACTCCCAGTAGTTCGGGAGCAGCCGCGGGTGCGGGTAGGACGGGACGGCCTTGAGCTCGCCGTCGACGAGGTGGCTCTTCTCCTGGCGGAAGCCGTCGAGCTGCGCCTCGGTCAGGTGGCCCTCGAGGAAGCTGCGGGCATACATGCCGGGCGAGGCGTGGCCCTGGAAGTAGACCTGGTCGCCGCCGCCCGGGTGGTCCTTGCCGCGGAAGAAGTGGTTCATGCCCACCTCGTAGAGCGTCGCGGCCGACGCGTACGTGGAGATGTGGCCGCCGACGCCGATCCCGGGACGCTGGGCGCGGTGGACCATGACCGCGGCGTTCCAGCGGATGTAGCGGCGCATCTCGCGCTCGACGTCCTCGTCGCCGGGGAACCACGGCTCGCGCTCGGGGGGGATCGTGTTGATGTAGTCGGTCGCCGTCAGGGACGGGACGCCGACCTGCTGCTGGCGCGCGCGCTCGATGAGCTTGAGCATGATGTAGCGCGCCCGCGTCCGGCCCTTCTCGTCGAGGACGGCGTCGAGGGAGTCGATCCACTCCTGCGTCTCGTCCGGGTCGATGTCCGGGAGCTGACTGGGGATCCCGTTGAGGATCGGTCCGGCCTCGGATGCCACGTCGTGGGTCCTTTCTCGTCGCGAGGCGGCGCTCGCGGCCGGTCGGCCGCGGCGCTGCGCCCTCCCATCCTCTACCCAACCGTGGGGACCGTCACAACCGGGTCCGTCTGCTGGGGAGCGGTGGTATGCCGTCCGCTCCCCTCGGCGCGTCGGGCGCGGCGTGGGCGTTGTCCCCGACGGGACCCGCCTTGCGCGATAGCGTCGGACCCGGTGCACTGATGTCGTGGCACCTACGCCACGACACGGACGGCCATGATCGAGAGGACCGGTGACAGTGAGCGAGACCGCGGGAGCGGCGTCCTTCAGCAAGCTCGGATTTGCCAAGGGGCAGGTCATCCAGGAGTTCGGCTATGACGACGACGTCGACAACGACCTGCGGTTCGGGCTCGAGGACGTCATCGGGACCGAGCTCGAGGACGAGGACTTCAACGACGGGGCGGACGGGGTGCTGCTCTGGTACCGCGACGGGGACGACGACCTCGTCGACCTCATGGTCGACGGGCTGACGAAGCTCTTCGACCAGGGCTTCATCGTGCTGCTGACGCCCAAGTCCGGACGCCCCGGGCACGTCGATGC